>NZ_OY787470.1:300000-600000 GCF_963678835.1 uncultured Desulfuromonas sp. | reverse complement strand
ATGAACACTACATTGAGTGGATTGAACTGATTGCCGACGGCAAAAGCTATCGCGCATTCCTCAATCCTGGTGACAAGCCGCAAGCCTCGTTCTGCGTCTCGGCGGAAAAAATTACCGCTCGCGAATATTGCAACCTGCACGGTCTGTGGAAAGCGGAAGCCTGACTTCTTTTACAGGCACCTTTGCTCTAATAAACAAGGCGAAGTTCGCACCTGCGAGCTTCGCTTTGTTACTTTCAACCCAAAACTCAGCACTTTCCACTATCTTTTCAATACATCTGCTCGTGATAAGCGGGAACCTCATCAAACCAGCGCGAATCCTGGCGGCCCTGCTGTAACGCCTGGCGCGCCGTTTCAAGCAATGCCTGTCGATCCTTGGGATAACTTCCGGCCAAATTGAGAAAATTGGACACATGGTTGGAGCGCAAAATGGTGCGCTGCGGATGCAGGTGTTCGAGCATTTCCACGGTTTCCTGAAGAATTTCGCCGTGGCTGAGCGGTTCGATGCTGCGATAGAACGCTTCGTTATGACGGTGAAACATGGTCAGCAACGAAAAATATTCCGGTGACACCGCATTGACCCACGCGGCCGTGGCCACAGCATGCTCATGGCTGCGCCGCCGCCCTGCAAGTCCGAGGATCGCCGTGACCGACAATTTCATACCTGCCTGACGTGCCTTGAGCGCCTGATCACGCATGGTCTCGGCATCATAGCCTTTATTCGCCAACCGCAAGGTCTCATCATCACCACTTTCCAGACCAAAGTAGAGGATACGCAACTTCTTGCTGCGCAGTTGCCGCAGCTCCTCGGGTGACTTACTCACCAAACTTTTGGGTGAGGCATAACTGGAAACGCGGGTCAGCGCGGGCAATTCCCGCTGTAACAGATCGAGAACCTCGACCAATCCGTCAAAGGGATAGATCAGCGCATCGCCATCGGCAAGAAACACCCGCTGCACACCCTGGCGGAGTTCTCTGGGTAACCGGTGCAGATCATCCGCCAATTCATCGACAGATCGAATACGAAACTGTTTCATTTTGTACATGCCGCAAAAGCGACACTGATTCTGACTGCAACCGATAGTCGCTTGCAAGATCAATGACCGCCCTTCAGAGGGGGGCCGAAACAACGGTTCTTCATAATCAAGAAAATAATACATTTAACAATCGCCTTAAAATCGAAGAGATCTCTAACATCTGGTCAATAACGAGCCGAAAAAAAGAATAAAGACTCACTTTTGCTACACTTTCAGGAAATGCTATACTCTAATTCAATATATCGGAGGCGACTGCAACATCATGACCAACTATGCCAAATTCAAAAAGATGTGCCGCAAGATTACAGCGCTGCAGGTGACCAGTGCCTACCTGGTTACAAGCACACTGTGGATCTACGGCTCCAATTGGCTGATGGACAACTGCTGCCTCCCAAACATCCCCTGTATCAAAGATATCCGCGATGGCGTATTCATCCTGGTCAGTAGTGCAATACTCTATTTGGTCGCTTCGCGATTTCTTATCACGTTTCTGTATTCCGAAAAACAACTGCATCAGAGCCAACATCGCTTTCGGGCATTGTATGAAAACCTGACGCAGGGCGTCATCTATGTGGCCGCCGATGGTCATGTTGTTTCTGCCAACCCGGCCGCCGAAGAGATCACCGGCATGCCCCTGGAGCAACTCATCAAGCTGTCAATTCGCTCTCTAAAAGGCAATTTGTTCAGCGAAGACGGCAGTGAATTCCCCTGGCGGCAGTATCCGGGACTCGTCGCTCTGAATCGTGGCGAAGTCGTTAAAGGTGTGATCATGGGTTTTACCCATCCACGCCACAGACGACAATGCTGGATTCGTGTCGATGCGGTTCCCCAGTTTTTCAGCGGCAAAAACCATCCCGACGAAGTTTTTATAAGCATTGAAGATATCACGGAGTTTCACCTTGCTCAGAAAAAAATCGAACAATTGGCTTATTACGATGCTCTGACCGGGCTTCCCAACCGGCGACTGTTTATGGACCGGCTCAACCAGACGGTTAAACGTGCTGAACGCGACAACGACCATCTGGCATTGTTGTTTATCGACTTGGACAAGTTCAAATCCGTCAATGATCGTTTTGGACATTCCGGAGGGGATGATTATCTGTGCGAGGTCGCAGCACGCCTGAAAAGTGCGGTACGCAAAAGTGATACTGTCGCCAGACTGAGCGGAGATGAGTTTGTTGTACTGTTGTCCACGGTTCACAACGGCAACGACGGTGAACTGATGGCCAAAAAGTTATTTAAACAGCTTCACCCCTCCGTTGAGATTGCCAACCATGACGTGTCGATCAATGCCAGCATCGGCATTGCCTGTTACCCACAGGACGCGACAACGGCAGAAGGACTGCTGCAATGTGCCGACATCGCCATGTACCGCGCCAAGCACCGGGGCAAAAACAATTTCTGTAGCTTTACGCCCAAGGCGCAGTAGCACTGCGACACATACAAGTGTGTCAACTTGCCCCGGCAGGAGCGGCTGACGTCGCTCCGACCGCAAAATTCAATTGTAGGGCCCACACGATACCGTCCCAACATTCTAACGACGCCTCTTGCAACCACTCTCACAGGCAAACAAGATAATGTGAGCAAAATATCACTCGCAGAGAAACCCACCAAAGGCTATCACGCGTTTGGTCGCGACCAGTCGCGTTGCCGGCAGTGGCCATCGATCACATCGAGATAACGACGCGCTTCATTGACGAGCCCCTGATCGTGGCTGACATCGAGAACAGAGAGAAAATACTGATGAGCACTAGGGTGGCAGTTTTCCTTGTTGAGCAAGGCAATGCCAGCTCCCAGGTAAGCCTGGTCGAGCTGGTCATCGCTGGGACGGTCACTGATAAAGCGGCGATACAGAGTCAGTGCCGCATCAAAATGCTTTTCCGCCATGAGATACTGCCCCATCTCCAGCACCTGATAGGCCGGGATGGTTCGACGTAATTCACGTTGGTTCAAGCCAAAGAACACGCCGCAGGCATCGTCCATTTTATCGTGGTCAATCAGGCAGTTAATCCGGTCAGCCGCACTGGCTTCCGGATTATCGCAGGGGGAAACCTTTTTGTGAAACCGCTTGCCGTGGCGCAGACCCGGCCAGTGATCAATGGCATAAGCCACGCCACCACCGGCAATAAAACCGCCAATATGCGCACCGTGGGCCACACCGGAACCACTGTGAACAAATAAAAACGGTAGCACATTGTCGATCACCAAAAACACACCGAGAACCAGCCGCGCCGGAAGCAGGATGGTGGTCATGATAAACGGAAACAAGAAAATAAAGGTTTTCACCTTATTGCGTGGAAACCAGACAAAGTAGCAGCCAAGAATACCGGAGATCGCCCCGGAGGCACCAATCAATGGTGTATAGGAGTCCAAAGTGAACAGGGCAAAAAAAACCGTGGCCATGACTCCGGTAAACAGATAGAGCACCAGATACCGCCACGGGCCGAGGCGGTACTCAACATTATCGCCAAAAATCCACAAAAACAGCATATTGCCTGCCAGATGCAACAGCCCGGCATGAAGAAACAGAGAGAAAAACAGATCGTCAAGGCGTGGTGCTGCCGGTTTGAATCCGTGCTGAAACACAAACAGATCATAAGCGCTGATTCGGTTGGCCACCTGTTGCGCCTGGCTGAGGCTCTGCACACCGAGATGGTGGAGATATTCGATCAAAGCGGGATTGTACGGGTCAGCCTTCATACCGGAAAGCGGCAGCGTAATCAGGGCAAAAATCATGATATTGGCGGCTATCAACGACAGGTTGACATACGCCCGACCGGGTGGATTGGGAAGATCACCAACAGGGATGAACATGAACGACCTTTCAACGCAACCCTCTCGGCTGCGCCTCGGCAAGTGATTGATTTTTACGGGTTAAACCGCTATGCTCAGCGCCGGAGTACCCTAACTCCACTTGAGTATACACCAACGGACAATGACAGAACAGTCCGAGTCCGCCAACGGCGACGGGCGCGGAAAAAATCGACAACTTCGCCGGTAAACAGAGGCAGCGGTGAACTTACTTTACGTTTTGGATCTCATCGGCACGGCTGCATTCGCCGCTTCCGGTGCCCTGGCCGGGGTGCGACGCAACATGGACATGCTCGGCGTGCTGGTACTCGGCCTGGTGACAGCCATTGGCGGTGGTACCCTGCGCGACATCCTGCTCGGCGACACCCCACCGTTCTGTCTCAAAGACGAAACCTATCTCTATATCTCCATTGCCATTGCTCTGCTGACGTTTTTCGGCCATCACGTTCTCGATCGCTACAGCAACCCTTTGCTATTTTTCGATGCCATCGGCCTGGGGACCTTTGTCGTCATCGGTACCGGAAAAGCCCTGGATTTTCACACCGGATTTATCGGTGCCGTGACCATGGGCGTCATGACGGCCACCGCAGGGGGAGTGATTCGCGACATGCTATCGAGCCAGGTTCCGCTAATCCTGCAAAAAGAGATCTACGCCTCTGCCTGCATTGTCGGCGGAGTGCTATTTTACATCCTCGACCGCATGGGCTGGTCGCGACCCTCGGTCATGCTGATTGCCGCCGGTGTGGTGGTCGGCCTGCGACTGCTGGCCATCCGCCACAACTGGGCGCTGCCCACCGCGCCACCAAAAACTTATCCGACCAAGGAGAAATGACATGCACCACATCACCCTGCAAGGAGAATCCCAACCGATTATCGTGGGTAAAATTGTCTGTCTGGCGCGCAACTATGTTGCTCACGCCAAAGAACTCGGCAATGACGTGCCCAGCGATCCGGTGCTGTTCATCAAGCCGGCCACCAGCATCATCAACGATGGTGAAACCATGATCATCCCCGACTATTCCGACGACTGCCACCACGAGGTGGAACTGGCCGTGCTCATTGGTCGCACTGCGCACAAAGTCACGGCTGAAGAAGCCATGGACTATGTTGCCGGTTACGGTATCGGCATTGACATGACTCTGCGTGATACCCAAGCGGCGCTCAAAGAAAAGGGCTACCCGTGGGAATTGGCCAAAGGGTTTGACACCTCCTGCCCGTTGTCGGAGTTTGTCCCGGCCGCCAGGATCGGCGATCCTCACGATCTGGCCATCCGCCTGCAGGTCAATGATGAAGTCCGCCAGGACGCCAACACTGGCCTGATGATTCGCCGTATTCCTGAAACCATTGCCGCGATCACCCGTGCTTTCACTCTGGAGCCGGGCGATCTGATCCTTACCGGCACACCGGCCGGAGTTGGACGCGTGGTCGCCGGTGACAAAATGCTCGCAGAGATTGAAGGGATCGGCACGTTGCAGGTTGACGTGCGATGAAACAGCGTATCGCCCTGATCGGACCGGGACGCCTCGGCCGGGCCGTCGGTGCCCTGCTGCAGCAGGCCGGTTATCCGATCACCGCCATTGTTGGTCGCGATCAACAGCGCACACGCGCAGCCGCCGAGTTTATCGGCGCATCATTGATGGCTGGCACCGATCTGAAACGCTGTAGCCGTGCCGAGCTGGTCTTATGCTGTGTCGGCGATGATCAACTGGCCCCGTTGGGCGAAGCCTTACTTGATGTGCTGGCGGACACCCCATCACCAACCGTCATCCATTTCAGCGGTCGCCATCGGGCGGCGATTTTGCGCCCGGATGATCCCCGTGCCGCGCACTGGCAGGTGATGAGCCTCCATCCATTGCAGACGTTTGCCAGCGGTGAGCAAGGACTGAATTCGTTGCCGGGCAGCTATTGCGCCGTCGAAGGAAAAGAGGAATTGTTTCCCCTCGGAGCCAAGCTGTCTCTTGAACTCGGGTGCCAACCGTTTCGCCTGCGTTCCGAAGACAAGGAGCGCTACCATGCTGCCGCCTGCATGGCTTCGAACTTTGTCACCACCCTGTTTCATCAGGCCAGTACGCTGATGGCCGAAACCCTTGAAGATCCAGCCATGGCCAAAACTGTATTGGCACCCATCTTTCAGACGGCCGTCACCAACACCTTGAATCTCGGCCCGCATCAGGCGTTGACCGGCCCCATCGTTCGCGGCGATATCGAGACCATTCGCGGTCATCTGGAACAATTGGCTGCGCATAATCCCGAGCAATTGTCCTTCTACCTCGAACTGGCTGAGCAAACCCGCCAACTAGCAGTGGAGAGTGAAAGGTTGGCCCCGGAGCGTGCGGCACAGCTTAAAGAACTGCTCGATTCGTTCACATCCTTGTCTTAAATAAGTTTATCCTGCGAGCACTTACATTCGGTGCTGCTGAACGGGAGGGCTGGGCTGCTGAATAACACACGACTGCAGGGCGGGCACCGTCCCGCCCGTTTGATCGGTGCCACGAAAAAAATAGAGAACGGCGTCAAACTGTTATCAACATTTTACGCCAAAGCTGATGAGTTGCACGATTCGCCGACCTAAAGGGCGGCGAGCCGGATCTGCAAAGCATCACGGAAACAGACTCAGTGTCGGTTGATCTGAGGGGCAGGAGGTGTTCAACCGGTTTTTGCATCTTTTGAGCGGCCAGTCAAAAGGGTGTCGGCTGCCGGGACGAAACCCGGCGACCTTGACTTTGACCTTCAGTGGTTCGTCATTCGGAACGAATCGCACCAGCGAACTTCATCCGTTCGCAATGTTGGTACCCACGTGACGCGGGCTTCCGCGCCCGCACGTCGGGGCACTTTTGCGTCGACAAAAGTACCACAAAATCGACTCCCAAGGGGCTGTCATCAATCAGCCTTCACGGTGTTGTTGCGGATCTTTTTCACGTCAGCGGCGTTATCGGTCGTCGCCATAGACCGACTATAGCTCCTCCCTCTGCCTTGCTGACGCAAAAAATCTCACGCAACACCTCTCGTTCATCTGATCAATAACAACCCCATTGCACCCTATCGGGTTCCCTCTCTCCATTCTCTTACATCGCGATGTCGGCAAAACTCGCCCAGTCGGCATCAGTCCTCAAACAGGTTGCCGACAACCATCGCGATGACGTTCATTGCGTTCGGTGCTGCTGAACGGGAGGGCTTGGTTGCTCAATAACAAACCAAGGCAAGGGTGGGCTCCGTCCCACCCGTTTAACCGGTGCCACACCAGAGATAGAACGCGACTTAAGATTGTTATCAACGCTTTACGCCACAGGCGATGAGTTGCATGATTCGTCGACCTAAAGGGCGGCGAGCCGAATCCGTGACGCATCACGGAAACAGACTCAGTGTCGGTTGATCTGAGGGTCAGGAGAAGTTCAGCTGGTTTTTGCATCCTTTTGAGCGGCCAGTCAAAAGGGTGTCGGCTGCCGGGACGAAACCCGGCGACTTTGACTTTGTTCTTGATCTTCAGTGGCTCGTAATCCGAAACGAATCGCACCGGCGAACTTCATCCGTTCGCGAAGGTGGTACCCACGTGACGCGGGCTTCCGCGCCCGCACGTCGGGGCACTTTTGCGTCGACAAAAGTACCGCAAAATCGACTCCCGTCATTGCGCCCTTACGGGTTCCCTCTCTGCGTTCACTAACACCGCGATGTCGGCAAAACTCGCTGACGCTCAAACAGGTTGCCGACAACCATCGCGCTGACCGTTCTCTTCGTTCGGCGCTGCTGAACGGGAGGGCTTGGTGCTAAATGACAGACTATCGAAGGGTGGGCATCGTCCCACCCGTTTGATCGGGGCCACGGAAGGAATAGATATAGACGTAAGCCTGTTATCAACGTTTTACGCCAAAGCTGATGAGACGCACGATTCGCCGACCTAAAGGGCGGCGAGCCGAATCTGTGACGCATAACGGAAACAGACGCATTGTAGGTTGATCTAGGTTCAGGAGGTGTTCAAGCTGGTTTTTGCATCCTTTTGAGCGGCCAGTCAAAAGGATGTCGGCTGCAGGGACGAAACCCGGCGACCTTGACTTTGATCTTCAGATAACCACATTCTGCGGCGTCCCCGCCTGAAATGCCACCACATTAGCCACCACGGTCTCCAACAGACGTTGGCGCGCCGCCAGAGTGGCCCAGGCAATATGCGGGGTAATGACACAATGGGGTGCACTCAGTAATGGGTTATCCGCCGACGGCGGTTCACTGCTGAGCACATCAACACCGAGCCCACCTAAATGTCCATCGTGCAACGCCTTGGCCACCGCCACTTCATCCAGCAACGGCCCACGTGCGGTATTGATCAGAATCGCACCCGGTTTCATCAAAGCCAGCCGCCGCTCATCAACGAGATGGTGGGTCTGCTCGGTCAACGGGCAATGCAGGCTGACCACATCGGATTGAGCGAATAAATGATTCAGTTCAGCATCACTCGGGCCACCCCCCTCATGCAATTGTTTAAAGCGGTGAGAGCGACGCACATGCACCAACACGTTCATGCCAAAGTTTTCGGCAATCCGCGCCACAGCCCGGCCGATATGGCCGAAACCGACAATCCCCAGCGTCAGACCGTCCAACTCCATCAACGGGGTTTCACGAAAACTGAAGTCAACACTGTCGCTCCAGGCCCCGTCATGAACACGTCGATCATGATGCCCCACCTGTTGCACCAGTTCCAGCAACAGGGAGAACACCATCTGCGCTACAGACATGGTGCTGTAAGCGGGCACGTTGGTAACGACAATTTGGCGCTGAGCAGCCGCGTCCAGATCAACGACATTGGTGCCGGTCGCCAGCACACCAATGTAACGCAGTTTCGGCAACGCCAGCAGCTCTCTCTCACCGAGCACCACCTTGTTGGTCAAAACAATCTCGGCATTGCGGGCGCGCTCAACAATTTGATCCGGCGCAGTGCGTGGATAGATTTCACACGTGCCAAGGCCCTGTAGCGGTGCCCAGTCCAGATCACCGGAATTCAGAGTATAGCCATCCAACACAACAATATTCATCGCTCCCCCTTTTCTTTCTGCCCATTTCTGCTCTCATTCTTACGCAGAAAAATAACATCCTTATCGATAAACGCCAGTTGCGCTTGCCATTTTTCCGCTAACCAGTGAAAGGTCTGACGGGAAAAAAAACGCACATGGGTCCGATCATTTTTATAATGCCATGTCGTAAACGCCTGCTGGTCGATGACCAGCTTGGTCATGATGGCAAGGATTCCTCCCGGCTGCAACAGATCCCATAACCGGTCGAGTTCCGCCCCCGGACGATGCAGATGCTCAACCACCTCGGTCGCGGTAATAAAATCATAGCGTTGCGCCAGCACCGAGTGATCCGGGGCATAAAACGGATCATACAGCTTCATCTGCAGGCCTGATTCTGAGGCCATGACCGACAGGGTCGGTCCGGGTCCGCAGCCAAAGTCCAGCCCAAGTGCATGGTCGGTAAGGCGCTGTTGCAACGGATTGAACAAGCGACTGAGAAAACGCCGATAACCGTCATCATCCGGAGTGTTTTCATGCAGATCGTACTCGGCTTTTTCCTCGTGTGAGGTCGGCAGATCATGACGCGCAACAAACACCAGGCGGCAACAGGGGCAACGCCAATAGCAGCGCCGCCGGTCTTCACCAAACAGCACACTGCCACCGGACTGACATAAAGGACACGGTTCTTCAATTGTTGTGTTTGTATCCATCGCCCTACCAAAGAAAAAAAGCCCCCGCGATGCGGGGGCTTTTACGGACTCAAAGAATATTGAAAGATCAGGCTTCCGGCTCTTCAAGCAGTACTGCGTGAGCGGCGGCCAAACGGGCAATAGGCACCCGATACGGCGAGCAGGACACGTAGTCGAGACCGATTTTGTGGCAGAAAATAACACTGCTCGGCTCACCGCCGTGCTCACCACAAATGCCCAGTTTAATGTTGGGACGGGTCTGACGCCCTTTTTCACAACCCATCTTGACCAGTTCACCAACACCATCCTGGTCGATGGCGACAAACGGGTCTTCTGGGAAGATTTCCTGCTCAACATACAGCGGCAGGAACTTACCGGCGTCGTCACGGGACAGGCCGTAGGTGGTTTGCGTCAAATCATTGGTCCCGAAGGAGAAAAAATCGGCCTGGGTGGCCACCTGATCGGCAGTAATGGCGGCACGCGGCAACTCAATCATGGTGCCAACCAGGTATTCCACGTTAACGTCGTATTCAGCGATCACTTCGTCAGCAATTTTGACAGCGTTGGCGCGGAGAATTTCCAGCTCTTTGACGCCACTGATCAGCGGAATCATGATCTCGGGGACAATATCGTAGCCCTCGTTTTTGACCAGAGAGCAGGCGGCTTCCATGATGGCGCGCACCTGCATATCGTACACTTCGGGATAGGTGATGCCGAGACGGCAGCCACGGTGACCAAGCATCGGGTTGAATTCGTGGAGAAACTCGACCTTCTGTTTGAGCTTCTCAGCCGGAACACTCAAGCTGGCGGCCAGCTCATCAATCTCCTTGTCGGTGTGCGGCAGGAACTCGTGCAGCGGCGGATCAAGCAGTCGAATAGTGACCGGCAGGCCTTTCATCTCACGGAACAGGCCAAGGAAATCATCACGCTGCATGCCGATGATCTTACCCAAAGCCAGCTTGCGCCCTTCGAGATCTTCGGCAAGGATCATTTCACGAACCGCCATAATGCGGTCGGCGTCAAAAAACATATGTTCAGTCCGGCACAGGCCGATCCCTTCGGCACCAAACTTACGGGCCACCGCGGCGTCGGCCGGGGTATCGGCGTTGGTACGAACATTCAGGCGACGAATTGAATCAACCCACTCCATGAGCAGGCCGAAATCACCGGTCAGCTCGGGCTGAACCGTGGGTACGGTGCCGCTCATCACTTCACCGCTGGAACCATCGAGGGTCACGACATCGCCTTTTTTGTAGACGTTGCCTTTACTGTCGGTGAATTGCTGGGTGTCATAGTTGATTTTGATCTCGCCACAACCGGAGACGCAGCATTTGCCCATACCACGGGCGACAACCGCCGCGTGAGACGTCATACCGCCGCGAGCGGTCAGAATCCCTTGAGCTGCGTGCATGCCGTGGATATCTTCCGGGCTGGTTTCAATCCGCACCAAGATCACTTTTTGGCCCAGAGTCTTGGCTTCTTCGGCTTCATCCGCAGAGAAAACGATCTCACCGGACGCCGCCCCTGGAGACGCGGGCAAACCCTTGGCAATGACGGTCTTGTCGGCATTGGGATCAAGGGAGGGATGCAGCAATTGATCAAGCTGCTCAGGAGCAACACGCAGTACCGCTTCCTTCTCGCTGATCAGCCCCTCTTTAACCATATCAACGGCAACTTTGACCGCAGCCTTGGCGGTGCGCTTGCCGTTACGGGTCTGCAGCATGAACAGACGACCTTTTTCGATGGTAAACTCAATGTCCTGCATGTCACGGTAATGCTTCTCCAACTTCTGTTGGATCTCCATGAGCTGGTCGTAGCTCTCGGGCATCACCTCTTCCATGGAGGGCAGGGTTCCGTCGCCGCCCGCTTTGTTGATCGGCTGAGGCGTACGGATACCGGCAACAACATCTTCGCCCTGAGCATTGATCAGGAACTCACCAAAGAACAGGTTCTCGCCGGTGGAGGGGTTGCGGGTAAAAGCCACACCAGTGGCGCAATCGTCACCCATGTTACCGAACACCATGGACTGAACGTTGACCGCGGTGCCCCACTCGGCCGGAATGTTGTTCAAACGACGGTAGGTGATGGCACGCTGGTTCATCCACGACCCGAATACCGCGCCGATGGCACCCCACAGCTGCTCTTCGGGGTCGGTCGGGAACGCTTCCCCCAACTCTTCGGTGTACTTATTTTTGAACAGGGTGACCAGTTCTTTGAGATCATCAGACGTTAGAGCGGTATCTTCTTCCACACCGCGCTTCTCTTTCATCTCCTCGAGGATATCTTCGAGAACTTCGCCGTCCATGTTCTTGACAACGTTGGCATACATCTGAATGAAACGGCGGTAGGAGTCATAAGCAAAGCGCTCATCGCCACTCTGCTTGACAATACCTTTGACCGTCTCATCATTCAGGCCCAGGTTGAGGACCGTATCCATCATCCCCGGCATAGATGCACGGGCACCGGAACGTACTGACACCAGCAGCGGGTTTTCAGAATCACCGAACTTCTTGCCCATGAGCTGCTCCACTTCCTGAAGCTGCGCATCGACCTGGCCTTTGAGTTCCGCAGGATAATTGCGGTCGTTTTTATAAAACTCGGTGCAGACCTCGGTGGTAATGGTGAACCCGGCGGGCACCGGCAAGCCGATGGAGGTCATTTCAGCCAGATTGGCCCCTTTGCCCCCCAACAGATTCTTCATTGATCCTGTCCCTTCAGCTTTGCCATCGCCGAAGAAGTACACGTACTTGACTGCCATCAGTCGTCCTCCTCACAAAATGTTGGTTATACCTGAATGCGCCTCTTACCACACGTTGGTAAGATTATGCCGCAATCCGGGAAAAATCCGCCAAACCGGCAAATAGCCCGGCAACCTGTGTTAACAGGGCCAGTCGATTGCGTTTGACCGCTTCATCTTCTGCCATGACCATGACGCCATCAAAGAAGGCATCCACAGCCGGGCGAAGAGAACCGATAGCACGCAATGCACCAGGATAGTCGCCGTCCGCCATTAGACGAGCCACATCCTGCTGAACCTGCTGTAACGCTCCATACATCTCTCTCTCACAGTCCTGCTCAAAGCATCCTGCGTCAACCGCATCGGTCACACCCCCCTTAATGATGTTACCGACCCGCTTAAATGTTGCCGCCAGAGCTTCGAATTCAGGTTGTTGCTTCATGGCCGACAGCGCTTCAATCCGCTGGCGGGCATCCATAACATTGTCAAACCGGGCTGCCAGAACCGCTTCCACCACATCGGTGGCCGTCCCAGGACCTGTCATCATATTGACAAAACGCAGGCGAATGAACTCGACCACATCGGCGGTCACTTCTTCAACACTGCGATTCAGTTTATCTTCCAATTGCGTGACCGCTTTGGCCACCAGTTCCGGGATGGAGACGGTGAAACCACGATCCAGCAGAATATTGAGCACGCCGATGGCGCAACGACGCAGCGCATAGGGATCGGCTGTTCCAGTCGGAATCAGGCCGACACCAAAGCAACCGCAGATGGTATCGATTTTATCGGCGATGGACACAAACGCCCCGACATTGTCGCTGGGCAGATCACCGCCGGCCTGAACCGGCAGGTAGTGTTCAAAGATCGCCTTGGCCACGCGGGGGTCTTCCCCTTCGATGGCAGCGTATTCGCGGCCCATGACACCCTGCAGCTCAGGAAACTCGTAAACCATGCCGGTTTCCAGATCGCATTTACACAGTTGGGCGGCGCGGCGGGTCAGTTCAACCACCTCGCTGTCAAACTGGTTGGCCAGATCTTCGGCCAGAGCAGTAAAGCGCTGCACCTTGGCATAGCTGGTGCCGAGCTGGGCCTGATACACCACGTTTTTCAACGCTTCGAGACGGTTTTCCAACGGGGTTTTCTGGTCTTCCTTCCAAAAGAACATCGCATCGGAAAGACGGGCGCGCAACACGCGCTCGTTGCCTTTGACCACCACGTCGGGATCAGTCGGCCGGGTGTTGGAAATGGTGATAAATTTCGGCAACAGACGCCCTTCAGTATCGGCCAGGGTGAAGTAGCGCTGATGCTCCTTCATACTGGTGATCAACAATTCATCGGGCAGTTGCAAAAACTCCTCTTCAAAGCTGCCGCACAGCGGGGTGGGATCTTCCACCAAGTAGGCGACTTCTTCGAGCAGGTCTTCGTCCACATTCAAGGCACCACCCTCTTCACCGGCGACACGCTCGATTTCGCGAGCAATGATCTGCTTGCGCTCTTCAGGGTCAACAATGACAAAGTGCTCACGCGCCTTGGCAACAAAATCGTCCAGGCCGGTAACGTCAAAACCAGCCGGGGCCATGAAGCGGTGACCGTAGGAGGTGCTACCGGAAGTCAGATTGCCCCAGGAAAAGGGAATCACTTCACCGCCGAACAGGGCGACCAGCCAGTGCACCGGACGGGCAAAACGGACATCGAGATCTTTCCAGCGCATCGATTTCTTGAACGACAGATTGCTGACGATCCGTTCCATAATTTCCGGCAACTGTTCTTTGATCGGTTGACCTTCAATCACTTTGGACAGAAACAGATAGGTTCCTTTTTCGGTTTCCTGTTGGGTCAGTTCGGAAACGTCGACACCGTTGGAACGGGCGAAACCCAGCGCTGCCTTGGTCGGGTTGCCATCGGCATCAAAGGCGACTTTGACCGACGGGCCGGAAAGGTTGAGTTCCTGGCGTTCCTGCTCTTCAGCCACATCAGTCACCGCCAGCACCAGACGGCGCGGCGTGGCATAGGTGGTCACCTCGCCAAAAGCAACCCGCGCATTGGTGAGTTCCTTGCGCATCATCCGTTCGAGATCACGCATGGCTACCGGCAACATCCCGGCAGGAATTTCTTCAGTCCCTATCTCCAGAAACAATTCTTTTGCCATAATATCTACTCCATCGGTCCCGGCGACAACCGGGAACCGTCCACAGTCCATAAATCACAAACCACGGCAAAACCGTGGTCTGAGAGTATCATCGTTATTTTTTCAGCAGCGGAAATCCCAGCCGTTCACGTTGCGCCACGTACCCCTCGGCACACAGCCGCGACAGATTGCGCACCCGACCGATGTAGTGCGCGCGCTCGGTCACGGAAATCGCGCCTCGGGCATCGAGCAAGTTAAACGCGTGGGATGCCTTCATAACAAAGTCATACGCCGGGAACACCAGATCTTTTTGTGCCAGCTTGATGCATTCCTTCTCGTACATGTCGAACAGCTGAAACAGCATGCCCGTATCGGCTTCTTCAAAGTTATAGGCGGAAAACTCCACTTCGGTCTGGTGATGGATATCCCCATATTTGACGCCGTTGATCCATTCCAGATCGTAGACATTGTCGACGCCCTGCAGGTACATGGCTATCCGCTCGCAGCCGTAAGTGATCTCACCGGGAATCGGTTTGAGATCGATCCCGCCGACCTGCTGAAAATAGGTAAACTGGGTGATTTCCATGCCATCGAGCCACACTTCCCACCCCAGGCCCCAGGCACCGAGTGTCGGCGATTCCCAATCGTCCTCAACAAAACGGATGTCGTGGCTGGCTGAATCAATACCAAAACTTTTCAGGGAGTCAAGGTACAGCTCTTGAATATTGAGCGGTGCCGGCTTGAGGATGACCTGAAACTGGTAATAATGTTGCAACCGGTTGGGGTTTTCACCGTAACGTCCGTCGGTAGGACGGCGTGACGGCTCAACATAGGCAACGTTCCAAGGCTCGGGACCGAGGGAACGCAAAAACGTGGCCGGGTTAAACGTTCCCGCACCTTTTTCGATATCGTAGGGTTGCTGGATGACACAGCCCTGCTGTGCCCAGTAATTCTGCAGCGACAGAATCAAATCCTGAAAAGTCACATTAACCTCCGAGAGGGCAGCCGGATCGGCCGCGAACGGAATGAATATCAAACAGTACAGATCGCTTTGCATACACGGCAACGGCAACCTGTTGTAAAATCAAGAGTAGTAGCCCATTCCAGGCGGAAATGTCAAGGCAAAACTCTGGTTTAAACGCCCTTGAGACTGGCGAGAAAGCGCTCACTTTTCAAGGGGCGACCAACGGTTTCTTCGACACAATGATGAAGCAGCTCGCCAGCCTGAGTGACGGTCAATGGACTGAGACGAATGCCGTCGAAAATCAACGGGTCAACCCGAAGCAAGCGCACCAGGCTACCGAGGGTCAGGGCATCCACCACCACACCGCCATGGTGTCCGTGGGCACACGCCGCGCACAGCGTGCCGCCCCGTGCGGCATCAAAGCGGTATTCTCCCGGTCCCAGCGCAGCCCAGCATTCACCGCAATGACCGAGATGAGGCAGTAATCCCGCAGCATCAAGCAAACGCAGTTCCATCAATAGACGCAGAGTTTCCCCGTCCTCAGCAGAAGCAGCAGCGGGTAAAAAGGAGCGCAGCAGATCAAATACTTCGGGAATGGCCTGCTCTTCCGGCCACAGAGCCATAATCAGCTCACAGCCGTAGGCGGCTAGAGCCATGCCGTCGAGATTGGCCATCAGTCCGTGAGCCCCGTCAAGCAGCTCCACTTCAGCGAGCTGGGGCAGCCCACCACGACGCCGCGTCTGCCAGGTAATACGCAAACGACTGAACGGGTGTAGGGCACCACCAAAACGACGTCGACTGCTGCGGGCGTTGCGGGCAAAGGCACCACAGATGCCATGCTCATGGGTCAGCAGGGTCACAATGCGGTCTGCTTCACCATAATCGGTACAGCGCAGGACAATCGCTTCGCAGGGGCTGCCGTCCATGGTCAAACTCAGGAAGCTTTCGGACGCGCCCAACCATCGCCGGGTATAGCAGGCTGTTGAAAAACGGCCTGTGAAGCCCATGGACGAGCGACAAAAAAGGTCATGCTTTCAAGTGCTTGATTTTGTAAGCAAGGCGGAAATCGCATTTTCGGCTTGCATCGTTGAAAAGTCCCCGGATGGAACTTTTTCAACACCCTGATAGGTATAGGCAAAACGAGACGTAATATTCGATTATTGGACCGTGAATATCGGTCAGTATTTATTGAAAGGGATCGGCTCCAGGGACCGATCAGATAATTTTGCAGCAGTCTCATAGAATATCTGACAGGCTCCTAATGGAGGTTCGTGATAAACAGGGTTGCCAAGCCGAAATAGATGAGAATGCCGGTAATATCGTTGGAAGTCTGAACAAACGGGGTTGAAGCAATTGCCGGGTCAATGCCGATACGTTTGAAAAACGCCGGGGCCAGCACCCCCATGGTCGCTGCCACGGTCATGGCAATCGTCATCGCCGAGCCAACCACCAGCCCTAAGTAGGGATTATGATGCCAGACAATGGCGATGCCACCCACCACCATGCCACACACCAGCCCCATGATCAGACCAACGCGCAGCTCCTTGAAAAACACTTGACGCAAGGTGGTAAAATCGATCCGTCCCGTGGCAAAGCCGCGTACAACAATGGTCGCGGATTGGCCACCAACATTACCGCCCATGCCGGTGATGACCGGAATAAAGGAAATCAGGGCGATCACCTCTTTCAGCGTCAACTGAAACCACCACATCAGATAACCGGTAACGACACCACCAAGCAGGTTGACCAGCAACCACGGCAGGCGCAAGCGAGCGATCTTAAACGACTTATAGCCGTACATCAGCTCCTCTTCGCTGGCACCGGCCATTTTATAGATATCCTCGGTGGCCTCCTGGCGCATGACATCGATGACGTCATCGACCGTGATAATCCCCAACAGTTTGTTGTGGTCATCGACAACCGGAATCGCCAAAATATTGTATTTGGCGACCAGCTGGGCCACCTCTTCCTGGTCGGTATCCGCCCGCACACTGATCACATCGGGGGACACAATATCCCGCAAACACCGATTGGGTGGCACCATCAGCAACTGACGCAGCGAAAGAACACCGACCAGATGATTGTACATGTCGGTGACATACAGGTAAAAAACCATCTCAACATCTTCCGCTTCCTGAAGTGCTTCGATGGCCTGACGGGCAGTAATATCTTCGCGCAGGGAGAAAATCTCCGTCGACATGATGCCGCCGGCGGTGTCCTCCTGATATTGCATGAGCTGCTCGATCTCATCAGAGCAATCATCCTGCATGCTGTCGAGAACTTCCTCGGCCAGCTCTTCGGGCATGTTCTGAATAATATCAACGGCATCGTCGTAAGGCATGTGCTGCAACACATGGACGATGGTTTCTTTTTCGATCTGTTCGAGCAGCTGAGCACTGACGCTGTGCTCGATCTCCGAAAGCACTTCGGCAGCGGTATCGACATCTTCGACCAGATGGAACAGCACCCGCTGCTCCTTGAGATCGAGATAGCGAAATAGATGGGCAATATCCGCCGGGTGGGTTTTCTTGAGAAGGTTGTTCAGGTTGGGATGGGCGCCGCGACGGATCAGTTTTCTGACCGTTTCCAGCAACATCTGTACTTTCTGATCCATAAAACACAGCCTCCGCCTGAACCAAAGCACCATGAAACCAAAGGCCCGACAACAGGTTGCAGGCCTTTACGATGGAGCACATGATACTTTTATTCGTGATCGTTTTAACCGGAAACACACCGATTCAGATTAACTGTTGATGTGTAACAATTATCAAGGCAAATAGCAACTGCCAACACGGATCTTTTCATCGTATACCATGAAACCAACCGTCATCATGGAATGCTTTTTTTTACTTAAAACGCTTGACCGCAACAAACATTTTCTCTAATTTGTCGATGGTGTAGTTCTATATTCTTTTTTCAGGAGGAAAAACAACATGAAGAAACTGATCGTAGCTATCATGCTGGTTGCTTTTGCTGCAACTGCCGCCTTCGCTGCTGACGTTGTCACTTACGAATGTAAAAAAGGCAACGTTACCTTTAACCACAAAGCTCATGGTGACAAACTGGGCTGTGATGCATGTCACGAAGGTACTCCGGCAAAAATTGCCATCGACAAGAAGTCGGCCCACAAAGATGCTTGCAAAACTTGCCACAAAAGCAACAATGGCCCCACCAAATGTGGTGGCTGCCACATCAAATAAGTCATCGCGACTTATTAACGGCAAACTTTTAGAAAAAGGCACTGCTATTTGCAGTGCCTTTTTCTTTTCCTAGCCCACGCCAAAGCCCTCCCCAGATTAAAAATTAGAAAAAAGCTCGCAGCAACACCAAGTTAACAATCTATTAATTGTATACAGTGTCCATTTGCATCTTGACCTAACAGTTGTTTTCACCTAGATTAGAGGCGCTCAACAACTTGTATATTTCATTCAATTCAGGAGGACGTCCCATGAAAAAACTCATCATTGCCCTGCTTCTGGTTGCCGTGTCTGCTTCATTTTCACTGGCATCAGACGTTGTCACGTACGCCGAAGGCTGCAAAAAAGGCCCGGTGACTTTTGACCACAAAAGTCATAGCGAATTCGTTGAAAACAGTTGTAAAAACGCCGCCTGCCACGGTGATGCCACCCCGGCGAAAATTGTCGTCGACAAAAAAACAGCCCATGGCAAAATGTGCAAGATCTGCCACAAGACGGCCGGTGGCCCCACCCGTTGCGGCGAATGTCACGTGAAGTAACTCTTTTTTACGACAACCACGATGAAGAACAGGCTTGTTCCAACCACGGAGCAAGCCTGTTCTTTTTTGCACGCCATAGCATCCTGAACAGCTCCATGGTACCCTGAAAAACAATTCTTCGACTACGACACATGGAGAGATTATGAAACGCCCCTCCCCTTTTGCCGAATCTCGGCCACCAACGGATTCAAGTTGGCGCAACCGACTGCACGAAATTATTTTCGAAGCAGAAACCACCAGCGGAAAAATTTTTGACATTTTGCTGATCCTCAGCATCATCGCCAGTGTGGTCATTGTCATGATGGACAGTGTCAGCAGCTGGCAAACGCGTTTTGGCAACCTGCTTCACACGGCCGAGTGGGGTTTCACCCTGCTGTTCACCTTAGAATACATTCTGCGCCTTATGTGTATCGGTCGGCCGTGGAAATACGCCACCAGCTTTTTTGGCATTGTCGATGTGCTGTCCATCTTACCCACCTATCTGAGCCTGCTGTTACCGGGCAGCAAATATTTGCTGGTCATTCGAGTGTTACGCATCCTGCGAGTTTTCAGGGTGTTGAAACTGGTGCAATATCTCGCCGAGGCGGAATTGCTGCTGCGGGCAATCCGCTCAAGCACACGGAAAATTGCCGTGTTTCTGTTTGCCGTTGCCACCCTGGTGATCATCTGCGGCTCGCTGATGTATGTCGTGGAGGGTGAAGCCAACGGCTTCACCAGTATTCCGCGCAGCATCTATTGGGCCATCGTCACCCTGACAACAGTCGGCTACGGTGACATTTCACCACAAACCGATCTAGGCCAGGTCCTTGCTTCACTGATCATGGTTATGGGTTATGGCATCATTGCGGTTCCCACCGGCATTGTCACGGTCGGCCTGAGCCGGGCCGACAAGGCGATCACCACTGAAGCCTGTCCGAGCTGCAGCCGCGAAGGCCATGACCCCGACGCCCTGTACTGTAAGTTTTGCGGCGATCCGCTACATCTCAAAGAACCCTGAGGTGACGTTGGCCTACCAATAAAAAAAACGGGCCATTCCGATGACGGAATAGCCCGTTTTTTTATTGTATTATCCCGCCTGAACGGAAAAGTTATTCAGCGGCGGCAGCCGGAGCTTCTTCGCCGTCAACAATGCTGTGAAATTTGACTTCAAAGATCAGCATGGAATTCGGTGCAATCACCTGGCCCATTCCACGCTCACCATAGGCCAGCTTGGCGGGAATATATAACTCCCAGGTTGCGCCCTCTTTCATCAGCTGCAACGCTTCCGTCCATCCGGGGATGACCCGGTTAACCTGAAATTCAGCAGGCTCTCCACGCTTATAGGAGCTGTCAAACTCTGTTCCGTCCAACAGGGTGCCGCGGTAATCCACCCGAACGGTATCTTCAGCCGTCGGACTGGCACCACTGCCGGCTTCAACTACTTTATATTGCAAACCGCTCTCCAGCGTAACAACCCCTTCTTTCTTGCTGTTTTCAGCGAGGAAGTCGGCCTCTTTGGTTGCATTTTCTGTAGACTGTTTAGCCATACGCTGCTGATACTGCTCCATCATATGCTGCTGGAACTCCTCCATGGTGGAAGCAATCTGCTCTTCACTCATGCGTGGCTGCGCTCCGCTTTGAGCATCTTTGATCCCCTGAAGAATCAGGTCAGTATCCAGCTCAAACTCGTTTTCTTTGAAGTTACGGGCGACATCCAGCCCGACACTGTAACTGACACGCTGCTGCAACGTCTCAACGCTGACTTCTTTTGATTCGGTTTGCTCTGTTTTACATCCCCCCAAAACAAGGGCCACTCCAACAAGCATGACGATCCATAAACGCATACGGTCTGTTCCTTTTTTTAATTGAAAACATTTGTCGCCCGACCGCCGAATTACGGTCAGCGTAAAAACTATGACCAAAGTACAAATTTACGTATAATATTGCCAATAAAAACTTGTGATTAGACGCTACATTCTCCCGCAGCAAGGATATTCCCATGTTCAAACACTTGGTTACAGCATTTCTGGCCTGCGTGATTTTTTCAGCAGGCTCCGCCCTGGCCACACCGCTGAAGGTTGTCGTCAGCATTGCCCCGCAACGCTATCTGGTTCACGCCATTGCCGGAGACCTTGCCGACGTAGCGATTCTCATCGCCCCCGGCCAGACACCGGCCACCTGGGATCCGTCGCCGCAAAGCATGACCACCCTGGCAGAGTCGGACATCCTGTTTCCCATTGGCGTGCCTTTTGAAGAGGTATGGTTGCCCAGATTGCAGCAGATGCTGCCGAAGCTGAACGTTGCAGACATTCGTCAGGGCATCACCCTGTTACCGATCAGCGGCCATCACCACCACGAGGGGGAACATCACGGGCACGGCCATGATCAGATGATGGACCCGCATATCTGGCTTGACCCGCTGCATGCCATCACATTGGCTGAAAACATCACCCGACATCTATGTGCTCTGGCTCCCCAACATCAACAGACCTTTACCGATGGACTCGAACAACTGCGTAAACACCTGCTGCAAACCCACGAACAGGTCAAACAGAAACTCGAGCATTTCCATGGCCGTCATTTTATGGTATTTCACCCGTCGTGGGGTTACTTTGCTCACCGTTACCATCTGGAACAACTGGCCATCGAGATAAATGGCAAGGAACCCAGCGGCATTCAGCTGGCGCAGACTGCTGAGCTGGCGCGCGCTCAAAATGTTCGGGTGATTTTTGTCCAACAGCAATTCAGCCGCAAGGCGGCACAGGCGATCGCCGACCAGATTGGCGCCCAGGTTGCAGTTCTCGACCCGTTGGCAGAAGATCTCCCCAAAACCCTGGTGATGACCGCCGACAAAATTTCCCAAGCATTGGAGACGCCATGGCCACAGCCATCGCATTAGACAACGTCAGCTTCAGCTATGACGACAGGCTGATTCTGGAAAATATCGACCTGACGCTGGACACCAGTGACTTTCTCGGCATTGTTGGCCCGAACGGTGGCGGTAAAAGCACCCTGCTCAAGATGATGCTCGGACTGCTGCAACCGGACACAGGCCAGGTCCGTGTCTTTGGACACACGCCAGAACAAGCCCGTACTCGTCTCGGCTATGTCCCGCAGTTTGCGACATTTGACAGTGCCTTTCCCATCAGTGTTAAAGACACAGTTCTCCAGGGCCGTCTCGGCAAAACCCGCGCACTGCTCGGCTACTCGCGCCACGATCTGGAGATCGCCGAACAAGCCATGCGCGAAGCCGACATCCTCGATTTACGCAAGCATCCCATGACCGCATTGTCCGGTGGCCAGCGTCAACGTGTGCTGATCGCCCGTGCCCTGGCCTGCGAACCCGATGTTTTGCTGCTGGATGAACCCACCGCCAACATTGACCCGCACCACGGCGAGAATTTTTTCGACCTGCTGCACCACCTGCATGAGCGCATTGCCATTGTCCTGGTTTCCCACGATGTCGGCTTTATCTCACGCTGTGTCACCCGAGTCGCCTGCCTCAACCGCACCCTGGTCTGTCACAGCACCAGCCCGGTGGACAGCGAATCCATCAAGCACCTCTATGCAACGCCGGTAAGTATGGTTCACCACGACACCTGTCTCGACGCCAAGGATTGTTTATGAGTTTTTTCGAAGCCATTGCCCAGCACACCTTCCTGCAAAACGCCCTATTGGGAGGCGTTCTCGCCAGTCTCACCTGTGGCGTGGTCGGCTCGTTTGTCGTAGTGCGTCGCATTGGCTATCTGGCCGGGGGTATTGCCCACGCGGTTCTCGGCGGCATGGGTGTCGCTTTTTTTCTCGGCAAAGCCCCCCTGCTCGGCGCCCTGATTGCCGCCCTGTTGGCAGCGATCATCATCAGTTTTGTCAATCGTCGCGGCCACCAGCAAGAGGACACGATCATCAGTGCGTTGTGGGCGGTTGGCATGGCGACCGGTATTCTGTTTATTGCCAAAACCCCCGGCTACAATGTCGACTTGATGAGCTATCTGTTTGGCAACGTGCTGATGATCTCTCGTCAGGACCTGTTGCTGATCGCCGGCCTTGACGGCATCATCCTGGTGTTCACCGGCGTATTTTTCAAACAACTTCTGGCCCTGTGCTACGATCCCGAATTTGCCACATTACGCGGCATCCGGGTGGAAACCCTCAACACGTTGCTGCTATGTCTGGTTGCTGTCACCGTCGTTATCCTGATCCAGATTGTCGGCCTGATTCTGGTGATCGCCCTGCTCACCCTGCCAGCCGCTACGGCACGTCTTTACGCAGCAACACTGGTCGTTATGATGGCCCTGGCTACCCTGATCGGCCTCGGCATCACCAGCGGCGGGCTGGCGTTATCCTACAACTATGACCTGCCTGCCGGAGCTACTATCGCCCTGCTCTCAGGTCTGTGCTACCTGATCGCCATTATCCTTCCATCGCGCCGTTTCCGCTAATGATCCCTCTGGGCGAAACCATCCACCCAGAGTCTTTTTACCGAAGCCCACCACCTGCCCGCCCATAGCGCCCATAGCGCCCATTGCCCTCACGGACAGTCCGGCAAACAGCCATTCGTGCCAAGGCACGCCACTTGCGTAAACACTTCCCGTTAACTTTCGCAGCAACCTCATAAATATTGCGCCAGACCCAATAAAATTGATAACCATTATCATTACCGCTTGACAAGAAGGACACGACGGGCTTAGCATCATCTTTAACAGGTGAACGGATCCCCGCTGCCTGGTAAAGAAATCCTCGATATCTTTAGAGAGTGAAGCCATGTGTCCTTTGTCTCAATGTAAAAGTGGTGATACCGTGTTCGTCAAGGGATTTACCGGCGGTGGCAGGTTACGGGGCAAACTGCATGCCATGGGCCTGATGCCCGGTGAAGAGATCGAAGTCATCTCCAGTAACTGTGGCCCCCTGGTGATTCAGTCCAAAGGGGTCAAATTGGCCATTGGTTGCGGCATGGCTGAAAACATTCTCGTCTCCTGTGAATGTTCCTGCACACGCGCCGACTACTGTGAAGCCTGAAAACCTCATTCGACACAGGCCCAAAGGCACCCACAACCACGGCGCAACAGCCCGCTCGTGATCCCTGATTTTTTGCTTTCCCTCATGTTTTTTCTGCGATACCACGATAAGTGTTGCGTTCAAACCATCCTCACACCGGCAACACAATAAGAAAAAACTATCCCTCCCCGCTCAGTCCTGTTAATCTCTTTAAACGTTTTACGCCTGAAAGCCCGGACTCACATTAAGCTTGACCAACGGATAAAGAATAGCCATTCTCTCTGTGAAACAAGTCTGTTATACTGTCCGCCGACGTTAACTTCTTAGCTCTTTCGGGATGCGCATGCTGACCTTATTCCATCGTTTTCTCCCCGCGTATTATCTGTTGCTCTGTGCCGCCCTCGGTCTGTCCCTGGCGTGGCTGGTTTCCAGTGAAGCCGGCATTCAACTGGCCTCACAAGAAACCGTTGCTGCCAACACATCGACTCACCTTTCCGGCAAAGAACGCAACCGAGCGCCTCAAGACAACCGGATCATTCTCGAACGCAACATTTTTGATTCCACCCGACCGGCCCAGGCTGCCACGGTCGCCGCAGCAACACCTGCTGCCAAAGCCGGACGCCGCACCCAGGTGACCAGCAGCAACATGAGCCTGATCGGCACGGTGGTTGCCGAGGACGAATCTCTGGCGGTGATCAACATCAACGGCCAGATCGAAGTGATCCGTGTTGACCATCTGGTGCCCGGCAGCGGCACTCTGGTCACGGTTACGCGCGACTTTATCGAGATCGAACAGAATGACGGAACGATCATTGTTTTGACCCTGGAGACAACCGGCAACCAGGTTGCCGACACACCCGCAACAAGACGTCCCGGAACCACGGCGCGCAACAACACCAGTTACGAGGTGCAGGCCCTGGGCAGCAACCGCTGGCGGATTTCTGCCGACGAGGCGGAAAAAGCCCGCACCAATATCGCCCAGTTGATCAAACAGGTTCGGGTTGATCCCTATGTGGTCGGCGGAAAAACCGAAGGCTTTATGATCAAGCGTATTCAACGGGGCACCCTGCTGTATCAGATGGGTCTAAAACGGGGCGATGTTCTGTTTGCCATCAATGGCACCAGCCTGGACAGCCCGGAAAAGGGGTTGCAGGTCTTTCAACAATTACGCGAAGCCAAAAATCTCAGTGTTGATCTGCAACGCGCAGGGCAGTCACTGAACTTTCAATATGAGATCAAGTAAGGAGACGATACGGTGCTGATCCGAAAATTCACCTTTGCCGTTGTGATGATGCTACTGGGTTCCGTGCTGCTGGCCGGGCCGCTGACTTCTGCCTGCCGGGCACAAACCGACGGTGTCGGCATTACCCTTGATTTCAAGGACATTGAACTGACTGATCTGATCCGTACGGTCAGCGAACTGACCGGAAAGAACTTTGTCTACGACGATTCGATTCGCGGCAAAGCCACTATCATCTCTTCACAGCAAATGTCGGTCAACGAGGCCTATCAGCTGTTTTTGACCGTGCTCAACGTCAAAGGCTATACGGTTGTTCCCTCCGGCAAGACCAACAAAATCGTACCGATCAAATCGGCTAAAGAGAGCAATCTACCGACCATGACGGGCAATCTGGCGCAAGATCAGTTTGTCACCCGCATGATCTCTTTGGAAAACATCAACGCCGCCGATATTGCCGAGTCGATCCTCAGCCCGTTGATGCCCAAGACCAGTAACGTGGTGGTGTACGAACCTTCCAACATGTTAATTATTTCCGACAGCGCCTCTAACATCCAACGGCTGACCACCATCATCCGCGAACTGGATGTACCGGGAGCATTGCAGGACATGCAGGTGATCCCGCTGCAGTTTGCCGATGCCAAGGAAACCGCCACCATCTGCAACGACATCCTGTCCAGTGGCAACACAAAAAAAACCACGCGGCGCCGGGCCAGCAAAAACGTCACCACCAGCTCTGCCGACGCAACCAGCAAGGTGATTGCCTATGAGCGCACCAACCGCCTGGTGGTGATGGCCACATCGGACGATATGACCACCATCCTCAGCCTGATTGCCGAACTGGATCAGGAACCGACGCAAGAACATGCCCGCATCAATCTCTACTATCTAGAAAATGCCGATGCGGAAGAACTGAGTAAAACCCTCAACGAGATCCTCTCCGGCATCAAGAAGCCAGCGACATCCTCGTCAGCTGCTGCCGGCGGCAAAGGGACAGTTCCTGCGGCGGCCATCCAGACCAATGTCACCGTATCCGCTGACAAGCCGACTAATGCTCTGGTGATCAATGCCACACCGGAGGATTACGTCATCATCAAGGACATCATCAAACAACTCGATATTCGCCGCAAACAGGTGTATGTCGAGGCGCTGATCATGGAGCTGTCCATGGATGCCACCGAAGCTCTCGGCTCTCAGCTTCAGGGCGCTTTTGAAGTCGGCAACGAAGGCATTATCAATCTTTCATCAAACTCTTCTCCTGGTGGCATTCTTTCAGACCCAGAGTCCCTGCTCACCACATCGGTGAATGGTCTACTGGCAGGAGGCTTCAGCAAACTGATTGGTATTGATACGGATGGTGATGGCGTCGACGACCGCCAGGTCACAGCCTTCTCTGCACTGATCAAGCTTTCAAAAGACGATACCAATGTCAATATTCTCTCCGCTCCGCGTCTGTTGACCTCGGACAATGAAGAAGCAGAAATCGTCGTCGGCCGCAACGTCCCAATTATTACCTCACGACTTACGGACAGTACCGGCAGTGACAGTCTGGCTCAGAGCGTCTCAGTTGAACGTAAAGATGTTGCCCTGACCCTGCGCTTCACGCCACAGATCACGGAAGGGGAACTCGTTCGTTTGAACGTCTATCAGGAAACAACGGACCTGACGGATAGCGTTGGCGACGTCAACAGCGTCGGTCCTACGTTCACAACACGAAAAATCAGCAATACGGTCCTGGCGAGAGATGGGCAAACCGTTGTACTCGGCGGACTGATTTCCACCAATCAGCAAGAAACCATCAGCAAGGTTCCCCTTCTCGGCGACATTCCCTTGCTGGGCTGGTTGTTTAAAAGCAAAGACAATAAGGAAGTGAAGACCAATTTACTTGTTTTCATCACCCCAACCATCATCAGCGACATGGAAGACCTCTCCAATGTCACCACGATCAACCGGGAAACCTTTGATCGCATTAAAAACGATCCAGAGACCGCAAACGATAACACGGAGCAAAACTGATTATGGCTGCAGCGCCCCGTCTTGGAGAGATCCTGCAACAACGGTTCGGACTCGGTGATGATGCCCTCAACAATGCTCTGGAACGCCAGCAGGACAGCGAGCAACGCATTGGTGAATTACTGCTTGAGCAACAGGCCATCACCTCACAACAGCTCAGTCAGGCATTGGCCGAGCAGTTGGGACTCGACTATCTCGACAGCTTGCCGGAAGTGATCACCTCTGAGGATCTGCTCAGCCTGATCCCGTTGGCGTATGCACGGCAACATGTGGTGTTCCCCTTGAGTCGCGATGAGCGCCATCTGAAACTGCTCATGGCCGACCCGTTCGACCGTAATGCCATCAACGACCTGACTGCCCTGGCCAAGGTGCGTGTTGAGCCGTGCCTGGCGGCACGAGAAGAGATCACCGCACTGATCAACCGCAGCTATGAAACGCATGCCGGAGCCGCCCATGACATGGTCAGCGACATCGGCGACAACGACGACGATTTTGTCCGCAACCTGGAACCGGCCGACCTGCTCGACAGCAATGATGAAGCACCGATTATCCGCTTCGTCAACAGCCTGATCACCCAGGCGTACAAAGAACGGGCCAGTGATATTCACATTGAGCCGTTTGAAACCGAGCTGATCGTGCGCTATCGCATTGACGGCCTGCTTTACGAGGTGTTGCGGCCCCCATTTCGCGCCACGTCCAGCATCATCTCGCGCCTGAAGATCATGGCCGGATTGAACATTGCCGAAAAGCGCCTGCCGCAAGACGGTCGCTTCCGGGTGCGCATCGCCGCCAAGGATGTTGACGTGCGTGTGTCGTCACTGCCTACGGCATTCGGCGAACGGATTGTTCTGCGTCTGCTCGACAAGAGCAACAATGTCCTGTCCCTGGAAGATATCGGCATGGAGAAAGAGCTGCTGACGCAACTGCAGAAGCAGATCAGCAGACCGCACGGCGTCTTCCTGGTCACCGGCCCGACCGGCAGTGGTAAAACCACCACCCTGTATGCCGCCTTGAGCCGCCTCAACGACCGGGAAAAGAACATCATCACCGTCGAAGACCCGATTGAATACCAGCTGGCTGGAGTCGGCCAGATTCAGGTCAACTCGAAAATCGACCTGACCTTTGCCAACGGTTTGCGCTCGATTCTGCGTCAAGACCCGGACATTATCATGGTCGGTGAAATCCGCGACCATGAAACCGCCGAAATCGCCGTACAGTCGGCCTTAACCGGCCACATGGTGTTTTCCACCCTGCACACCAACGATGCCGCCGGTGGTCTGACCCGGCTGGTGGAGATGGGCATTGAACCGTTCCTCGCTGCGTCGTCGATTGTCGGCATTCTTGCCCAGCGGTTGGTGCGCACCATCTGCCCACACTGTCGTGAAGCCTACCAGCCGGAAGCCAGCATTCTGACCCAGATCGGTCTCGACTCGTCCGAATCGCACACCTTCTACCGCGGTCGTGGCTGCGACAAATGCATGAACATCGGCTATCGTGGTCGTAGCGGCATTTACGAACTGTTGACCATGAGCGAAAACATCCGCAGTCAACTGCTGGCCAATATCGATGCCGCCTCCATCCGCCAGACCGCCATTGGTCAGGGGATGGTACCGCTGCGTCAGGCCGGGCTGGAAAAGGCCCGCCAGGGGGTCACCACCCTTGAGGAAGTGATCCGAGTCACGCAAGAGGAGGCCTAGGCGTGGCGCTTTTTGACTACAGCGGATTCAACCAGCAAGGTAAAACCGCCAAAGGCAGCTTAGAAGCGGGAAGTAAACGTGCGGCACTGGAACAACTGCGCGATCAGGGCATTTACGTCAGCACCTTGGAAGAGCAGCCGAAAACAGCGGCTCGCCGCCGTTGGTCATTGCCACGCCGTTCCCGGTTACCGATCAATGATCTGGCCACCACCACCCGCCTGCTCGCCACCCTGCTGCAGGCCGGTGTTCCACTGGATGAAGCGCTTCAGTCCGTGGTCGAACAGGTGGAAAATCCGGTCCAGGCCCGTCTCTACACCCAGGTGCGTGAAGAGGTGCGTCAGGGCAGTTCACTGTTTCAGGCCCTGGCCGAACAGGGGCGTTCGTTTCCCGATCTTTACCAGCGCATGGTGGAAGTGGGTGAAAACAGCGGTACCCTCGACCAGGTTCTGTTGCGGCTGGCCGACTTTCTCGAAGAGCAGGCCAGGTTGCGTTCCCGCACGGTTTCGGCTCTGGCCTATCCGGTACTGATGGCCATTGTCGGCGTTGGTGTTCTGCTGTTTCTGCTTAGCTTTGTCGTGCCGAAAATCACCCGCATGCTCACCGACCTCGGTCAGGCCCTGCCCTTGCCGACCCGTCTGCTCATCACCACCAGTGACCTGATTTCAGCCTATGGCTGGCTGGTGGCGTTACTGATCGGCGGCGGCATTGTCGCGTTGCTGCGCTATCGGCGCACCGAAGCCGGCCGCCTTAAACTCGATGGCTGGAGCCTGAAACTGCCGCTGATCGGCCGGATTCAACGCGAGATTGCCACGGCCCGCTTCAGCCGGACTCTGGGCACGTTGCTGCACAGCGGTGTTCCCCTGCTCAAAGCCCTGGAGATCAGCTGTGGCCTACTGAGCAATAAAGTCCTGCGCACGGCCGTAGAAACAACGTCCCTTGAAGTGCGTGAAGGGGCCAGTCTGGCCGAGCCGCTCAAGCGCTCCGGCGTTTTCCCACCGCTATTGGCCCAGATGACCGCCGTCGGTGAACGCAGTGGCACGCTTGAGGAGATGTTGATCAAGGTCGCAGACAGTCAGGATCGCCAGGTGGAAATCACTTTGGCCGGACTGCTGTCGCTGCTGGAGCCGCTGATGATCCTTGCCATGGGCGGTATTATCGGCTTCATTGTCCTGGCGGTGCTGCTGCCGATCTTCCAGGCCAGCCAGGGCCTCGGTTAACCTGTTGCGTATTGCGAACAGAACAACTGAATCCGATTTAAAATGTCATAAACGATAAGGAGTCTTGCACCATGAAAAAAAGCGCTATCATCCGCCACAATCAACGTGGCTTCACCTTGATTGAGGTCATGGTCGTCGTTGTCATTCTCGGCATTCTTGCCGGTATTGTCGTTCCAAAACTGCTCGACCGCCCCGAAGAAGCGCGTCGCACCAAGGCCGAATTGCAGATCAAGGGGATCGAAGATGCCCTGGCTCTCTACAAGTTGGACAACGGCCTGTTTCCCAGCACCGAGCAAGGGTTGCAAGCCCTGGTTGAAAAACCGGAATCGGGCCGCATTCCCATCAAATACCGCGACGGCGGCTACATGAAAAAAATCCCCAGTGACCCCTGGGGAGGCAACTATATCTTTTTGAGTCCCGGCATCAACGGAGACTACGACCTGCTGTCCTACGGTGCCGATGGTGAACCGGGTGGAGAAGGCAAGGATGCCGACGTTAAAAGTTGGGAGATTGAATAATTCGCGAGGGTTCACCCTGGTTGAATTGAGCATCGTCGTCGCCTTGATCAGCCTGTTTGCCGTGCTGTCGGTCCCTCTGCTCGGCTCGGTGGCGGAAAATAATCTCAACCACAGTGCCCGCCGTCTGGCCGGCATGGTGAAATACCTGTTCAATGAAACCGCCTTGACCGCGACACAACATCGTCTGGTCTTTAACCTTGACGACAACCTGTGCACGGTGGAGCAGCTCTCAGAGCTGGGCGAATGGCAGACACCGGAGGGTCGGGTGCGTCAATACCGGTTTCCCGGTAATGTCGATATCAAGGATATCTGGGTGGATGAGCGAGGCAAAATGACCACCGGCACGGTGACCATCACCTTTCATCCCCAGGGATGGCTGCCGCAGACCACGGTGCATCTGCAACAGGACAAACAGGACGACGGCAACGAGTTAACGATCCACCTGCTGCCGTTTACCGGCAGCGCTGAGATCGAAGAAGGCTACCATGAGTTTGACGACGGCAACGACAGTTTCTGATCAACGCAGCGCCTCGCGGCAATGCGGGTTCACCCTGTTGGAAGTGATGATTGCCCTGGCCATTATCGGCTCAGCTCTCATTGCTTGCCTGAGCCTGGCCAACCGCAGCGTGTTCAGCAACGACGAAGTGCAGCGCATCACCACGGCAACCATGCTCGCCCAACACAAAATGAGTGAGCTGGAAACCGAATCGCGTCTTGGCGAGCTGGACACCTCGGAACTCGAAGGGGACTGGGAAGAACCCTATCAGCAATATCGTTGGCAGGTCGAATACAGCGCAACTCCGGTTTCCGGCGTCCAACAAGTGACGGTTTCGGTGTTGTGGGGCAAAAAAGCACGCAATGAAGAGGTCACTCTTGACTCGTTCCTGTTCAACTGACAGAACAACCGGTGGATTCACTCTGATTGAAGTGCTGGTGGCGATCACTCTGCTCAGTCTGGTGCTGACCGCCGTGTATGGCGTGTTCACCTCGTTGAGTGCCACGGAGAAACGGCTGCACAGCGATTCGGAAGCCTACCATCAGGCACGCATTATTTTTGACCGTCTCGGTCGCGAGATTCGCACCTGTTACCTCAACACCGACAATGATCGCTCAGCCTTTGACAGCGGCGAAGATAGCCTCGGTCAGCCGTATCTCGCGTTTTCATCCACCTCGGCCCTGACCACAGGCGATTCGCCCGGTGGCGTTACGCAGGTGCGTTATGAACTGGAGACCGATCTGGGAAAAACAGTCGGCACCCTGTATCGCAGCGCCCAGCCGTTGTTTGTCACCGACGACGTCGCGAGAAAACAACGAATGAGCAGCCAGATCAAAGCCATTGTCTGGCGCTTTTATGACGGCAGCGAATGGCAAGACGACTGGGACAGCACCATCACAGAGACACTGCCGCAAACCGTGGAGATGCAACTGACGATCCACAGCAATACTGGCGAAGATATCGAACTGATGACCGCGTTTGACCTGACCATGCCCAGGGTGGAGCGATAAAAATGAGCGTTTTTTTTGCAAAAAAACCGCTCGGCAACGAACGCGGCATGGCTCTGCTGCTGGTTCTGGCAATCACCGCCCTGCTGGCGGCACTGCTCAGTGAATTGTCCTTTTCCACCCTGGTGGATCTGCGACTGGCCGAGACGTATCGCGATACGACCCGGTCCTATTACATTGCCAAGGGCGGCATTCAGGTCGGTCAGATGATTCTTGCCGACGACGACAACGCTTATGACGGTTACGATGAACTCTGGGCACGTGGCATCAGCAATTATCCGGTGGGAGACAACGGCTGGGTGACCATTGAGGTGACACCGCTGGATGGTCGCATCAATCTCAACGATCTGGTCAGCAGCAGTGGCAACATTGATGCCGTGGTCAAAGACCGTTGCCTGCGCTTGTTTGACATCCTTGAGATTACCCAACCGCACAGCCATGTTGATGCACTGATTGACTGGCTGGATCCGGATGATGATCCACAACCGGCAGGTGCCGAAGCCGGTTATTATGCGTTGCAGGACCCGGCTACCTATTGCAAAAACGGTCCAATGGACACCTTGGAGGAACTCCAACTGATTGCCGGATTCACCGCGGAAGAGATCAAAAAACTGCGCCCTCATGTCAGCCTGTACGGCGACAACAAAATTCATCTTAATTCGGCCAGCGCCGAGGTGCTTTACGCTCTGGCGGAAGAGATGACCATGGACACGGCCGAAGCGATTGTCCAGCAGCGCAAGGATCGGCCACTTGAATCGGTGGAAGAACTCAAGGAGCTGTCAAATTGGGAAACCTTCTACTGGGCGATCAACGGCTATGTCCAAGTGAAGGCCAATTATTACCGAATCGACACCCGGGCCAGTGTTAATGACGGCGAACGCCGGGCTCGGGCCACCGTGGAAAAAGATAACAACCGTATTGTCTATTTTGAAATACGTTAGAGTTTTTGCGAAAAGCCGTTCGTGGCTTTTCTACAAAAGGCTCGTTAGAGCGAGAGGTTCATACGCATGACGAAACGACGGATTGGACTTGAAATAACTTCTAACAGGATCCGCCTGGTAATTTTCGATGGTGACAAGGAAAAGCCGGTACTGCTGCGCAAAGTGGAGCAGCCGCTTGAACCGGACAGTGACATTGCCAATGTCGTCAACCAGATGCTCGATGGTCCGGCTGGATTCGGTGACCGCTTCTGCACGGTCCTGCCCGGTGACGACAGTTTTGTGCGACGGTTGAATTTCCCATTTAACGATCCGCGCAAAATTGACGCCGCTGCAGGGATGGAACTGGCGTCACAACTGCCGGTCGACATCAGCGATCATCTTGTCGCCACCACTGTTGTCACAGGTGAAGATGGCCAGTTCACGACAACTGCCGCCACCTATCCACGCCATAAAATCGCCGAGTTTCTGGCCCCGTTTGACAGCGGAAAAATTCCCATCCATGTTCTGGGCCTGACACCGTTTACCGAAATCAGCGGTCTGCGCCCCTGGCTGACCCACGGGGTTCTGGTCCGTGCTCACGACGGTGTGCTGACCCTTAGCTTGGTGGTTGATGGCGAGGTGGTCAGTCATGAGAACTGCGGCCCTGTGCAAGACACGTCACAGCGTCTCGCCGATCAAATCCTCCGAGAAGCTGGCTTGCTGTGCCGCGCCGAACGCTTAAGCCAACAACCTCTGTGTCTGATCGGCAACGCGGTAACACCGACGCTTATTTCAACGATCAAAGAGATGGATTGGGATGTGATCACAGTACCGCTTGAAGAGAGCGGCAATCCCATCGATCCAGCGTTTCTTCCGGCCTGTGCCATGGCTCTGGCCACAGATCAGCCGCTGATCAACTTCCGCCGCGGACCGTTCACCCTGAAAAGTGAATGGGCGGCGCTGAAAAAACATTTCTATATCGGCGGTGGATTACTGCTGGCGTCGCTGGCGATCCTGGCGGCCACCGCTTTGCACAGTTACCAGTTCAAAACTGACGTGGCCGAAGATTATCGCAAACAGCTCAACCAGGTGTTTCGCGAAACCCTGCCGGGGCAGACCGCCATTGTCGATCCGGTCCAGCAGCTCACCGTTGAACTCAATCGATTACGCGAAACCGGCCGGTTAGTCGGTCTGGACAAGTCGACCTCCGCCCTTGCCGTGCTGCGCGACTTTTCCACCCACACGCCGAAAGATATCACCGTTGACATCAAAACTTTTAATTATGAACCGGAAAATCTCAATGTCGAAGGCGTAACCGACTCGTTTGACAGCGTTAACCGATTGGCCGGGGAACTCCGTAAAAGTCCCTCGTTCACAGCCGTACGCATTGCCGATGCCAAGATGGGCATTCAAGGAAAACAGGTATCGTTTCGCCTGCAGATCAGTATCGGTCATGCCCAGCAAGGAGGTGCATTATGATGAAACAACTTTCTCCTCGCGAGTTGGCTATGGTTTTGGTTGCCGCAATATTTGTCGTCGCCACAGTGATCTATCTGGCCATGATCGCTCCCTACTTTGCTACCATGGAGCGCCTTGACAGCAAAATCGCCTCTCGTCAGCAACAACTGCAACAGGCGAAAGAGCTGCAACAGGACTACCGTACGATTCAGGGCCAGATCAAATCTCTGCAACGCCGTCAGGCCAGTGCCGGTGATTTTGCCCTGTTCGCCTATGTGGAGAGTCAGGTGACACGCATTGCCGGGCGGGAAAACCTCACTTCCATGCGCCCGATGCCTGCGGTAAGCCATAACGACATCACCGAAGAAGCGGTGGAGATCAAGCTGGAAAATGTGTCGTTAGGCCAGATGCTGCAACTGCTGCAGAGTTTCAACAGTGCTCCGGTGCCACTCCAGGTCAAGGCCATGCAGCTCAAGGTCCGCTTTGACAATGCGCAGCAACTGGACAGCTCTCTGCGCATCTCCGCGTACACCAAAGGATAAACATGGCTGCAGTTCGCACCTCAATACTCTTGAAAAAAAGTCTGTTGTACATTCTGGCGACGGGTGCGTTCTTTCTCCTCGGCCTGTTTGTCTTTTTCCCCAGCGACGTGATCCGCCAACGGTTGCAACAGGAATTAACCGTCCAACTGCAGAAACCGGTGGATGTCGGCGCAACCACTCTGGGTTTCCCCATGGCACTGGATATCGAATCCACCCGTATTGCGGTCGATCCCTCTCTGAGCATTGCCGCAGAACAACTGCGGCTCACTCCAGTATGGGGCAGCCTGCTTTCCGGCACGCCCGCCGCCAACATGACCGGTCAATTGTGGGATGGGACCTTTGACGCCACCATCAACAGCGCCAACCGCCTTGAACTTCGGGCCAACCACCTGCACTGGCGCGGTGCCCTCCCCGAGATGCCGACGCTGACCCTCGATGTTCAGCTGCGCGATCTCTCCCTCACGGGCACACTGTCGGAAAACCTTCCGTTGGAAACGCTGACCCTGTCGCTGTCGTCCCTGACCATCGAAGGGATGAAAACAATCGGCGGCAGTGAAAACAGCTTTTCCCTCGGCGAGCTGTTCCTTCAGGCACGGCGTGAAAACGGCCACCTGCTGATAGAACAACTGCAAAGCCGCGACGGCAATCTGGTTATTCAAGCCAGCGGCCGTATCACACCGGGACGGCGTCCAGAACTCAGCCGACTGGACCTGAGCGTCACATTGATTCCGCAACCTTCGACAGACCCGGCGCTGACCAGCCTGTTACAACTGGTCACTCCCGCCGACAAAAATGGTCACTTTGTGCTTGAGCTTCGCGGCACCGCAGCCCGCCCCGTCCTCCACTGAAAAGAGTGGCAGGGTTGACTTCTTCGTGGGAAGTGATTAGTTTTTTCCATAATCATTACCATATCTTCTATAGAGGAATTTCTATTTATGAGTCATCACGAAGAGGACGAAGAATACGAGATTAAACCGGAGCACCTCGACGACATTGACAGTGAAAGCCTTGTTCTGGCCCGCGAACTGCTGCCGGATCGGCTGCCGATTATTCCGTTACGCCCCCGTCCGGCCTTTCCGGCCATTTTAATTCCACTGCATATTGCCGGCGCCGACAAGGTTGCGATTATCCGCCAAGTCGCCGACAGTTCGACCAAAACACTGGGTCTGGTGCTGGTAGAAAATGTTGACGCCAAGGATGAGCCGAACAATCTTCATGCGGTTGGCGTCGCCGGAAAAATTGTCAAAGTACTCAATTCGGAAGAGGAGAGCATTCAGGTGCTGGTTAATTGCCTGGAGCGCTTCACCATCGAAGAACTGCATGAAAGCGAGTTGGGACTCCACGCCACCGTGGCTTATCAGCATGAAAAGCCACTGACCGACCAGCAGGAACTCAAGGCCTATTCCATGGCCATCATTTCGACCCTCAAAGAGCTGGTTAAAATCAACCCGCTCTATTCCGAGGAGATCAAAATGTTCCTCGGTCGTTCAAGCATGGACGACCCCAGCCGTCTCGCCGACTTTGCCGCCAACCTCACCTCAGCCGATGGCCAGGAACTCCAGCAAGTGCTGGCCACTTTCGATGTGCGCGAACGCATTGAGCGGGTGCTGGTTCTGCTGAAAAAAGAACTGGAAGTCTCACGTTTGCAGAGCAAGATTTCCAAGCAAATTGAGAAAAACATCTCCGAACAACAGCGGCAGTTTTTCCTCAAGGAACAGCTCAAAACCATCAAAAAAGAGCTGGGCCTGGAAAAAGAGGGAAAAACCAGTGAAATCGAAAAGTTTCAGGAACGCCTTAAAGGGCTGACTCTCAACGACGAAGCCCAGAAAGCCATCGACGAAGAGATTGAGAAACTGCAACTGATTGAGCCGACCTCGCCGGAGTATAACGTCAGCCGCAATTATCTCGACTGGCTGACCATTTTACCCTGGGGCAAGAACACCAAGGATTCCTACGATATTGCCAAGGCCAAGCGCGCCCTTGACCGTGACCACTTTGGTCTTGACGACGTCAAGGATCGCATTCTTGAATTTATCGCCGTCGGTAAAATGAAAGGCGATATCTCCGGCTCCATCTTATGTCTGGTCGGGCCACCGGGCGTCGGAAAAACCTCCATCGGTAAAAGCGTGGCGGCAGCGCTCAACCGCAACTTCTACCGCTTTTCATTGGGCGGCATGCGTGACGAAGCCGAGATCAAAGGACACCGACGCACCTATATCGGTGCCATGCCAGGTAAATTTATCCAGGCCATGAAGCAGGCCGACAGTGCCAATCCGGTACTGATGCTCGATGAGATCGACAAGATCGGCGCCTCCTTTCAGGGCGATCCCGCGTCTGCTCTTCTTGAAGTGCTTGACCCGGAGCAGAACAATTCGTTCCGCGATCACTACCTCGATGTGCCGTTTGACCTGTCCAACGTGTTGTTTATTGCCACGGCCAATCAGCTCGACACCATTCCGGCACCGCTTCTCGACCGCATGGAAGTGATCCGGTTGTCCGGCTACATCATGGATGAGAAAGTGGAGATTGCCAAACGCTATCTGATCCCCAAAGCGCTGAAAAATCACGGTCTGAGCAAAAAACAGGTGACGATTCGTAAAGACGCCATGGAAAGGATCATTGATAACTACGCCCGCGAAGCCGGGGTACGCGGCCTGGAAAACCGCATCAAAAAGATTATGCGCAAGGCGGCCATGGAGTTTGCCAGTGATCGGGTGGAAAAACTGACCATCCGCAAAACCAATGTTGAGGAGTATCTCGGCAAACCGATCTTCTCCCAGGATGAGCTGTTCAAAAATGTTCCGGGTGTCGTTACCGGACTGGCCTGGACCAGTATGGGCGGCGCCACCCTGCAGATTGAATCCAGTGCCATGCCGAGCAAAACCAAGGGCTTTAAGCAGACCGGCCAGTTGGGCAAGGTGATGGTGGAAAGCTGCGAAATCGCCTACTCCTATGTTATGGGCCACTTGGCCGACTACGACCTGCCGGAGAATTTTTTCGACCAGCATTTCATCCATATCCATGTACCGGCCGGAGCCACACCCAAAGACGGCCCATCCGCCGGTGTCACCATGACCACGGCACTGCTGTCAATGATCAGTGAAAAACCGGTGCGGCCGAAACTGGGGATGACTGGCGAGCTGACCCTGACCGGGCAGGTGTTGCCCATCGGTGGCGTTAAAGAAAAAACCATTGCCGCGCGCCGCAGTGGTCTAAAAATTCTGATCTTCCCGGAGAGCAATCGCAAGGATTTCGATGATCTTCCCGACTACCTCCGTGAGGGAATTGAGGTTCACTTTGCAAAAACCTATCGCGATGTTTATAATGTCGCCTTTAAAAAATAGTAAACGTCCACGTCATCACGTGATGAAACGGCGTACTTTATCCTTTTTCGCAACAGGAGAAACAATCTGATGTCTGTACAGGAACTTCAAGATGCCGTCATGGCGCTTTCCACGGAAGAAAAACAGCAATTCATCCTCAATGCCCTCCCAGGCCTGGCCAAAGAAGCAATGCAGGATTCCACGTTTATGATGCAACTGCTGCCGGTATTTCTCGGCATTGTCAAAGAGAGCGGCCTGGACATTCAGCAACTGCTGCAATTTGCGTCCATGCACAGCGCCACCATGGGCGGTCAGAACTAACCGCGATTCACCAGTCGTTCAAAAAAGGGGTTCCCCAGCGGAACCCCTTTTTTTATGGCCTGATACGGCAATGCTTCTTTTACGCATCTTTTACAGTACAAACGTTTTAATGGCGTATGGTGAATAATGGAACTGCCTTTTAAGCGAAAGGATCCACCATGAAAACTTCACCACGCTATACCGTCGCTGAAGAATTAGCCAACAGCCTGACGCACGCGGTTGGCACCCTGCTCGCCATTGCCGCACTGACGGTTTTGCTGGTCTCGGCTACGCAACACGGCTCCGTCTGGCACATCACCAGCTCATCAATTTTCGGTGCATCGCTGATTTTTCTCTACGTCTCTTCAACGCTCTACCACCTACTGCGCCAGCCACAGAAAAAAGCCCGGCTGCGCATCTTTGACCACATCGCCATTCTGCTGCTCATTGCCGGGACGTATACGCCGTTTACCCTGATTACGCTGCACGGTGTTTGGGGATGGAGCCTGTTTGCCGCAGTGTGGGCTTTAGCAATCAGCGGCATCTTTATTGAGTTCAGTCAATTGCGTTATCGTCGTCATTTATCCATTGTCCTCTATGTGGCCATGGGTTGGATGATTGTGATGGCAATCAAGCCGCTACTTGATGCCCTGCCCTGCACCGGATTCATCCTGCTGCTGTGCGGAGGACTCAGCTACACTCTAGGAATCAGTTTTTACCTGTGGCACCGCTTACCTTACCACCATGCCATCTGGCATCTGTTTGTATTGGCCGGCAGCATTCTGCATTTTTATGCGGTTTTCCTTTACGTGTTACCCAAAGCGGTTTGAGCAAGGCAACTTTTTTCGGAAGTGATCTGATTGCGCGGGAGAACGTCACCCGTTCGGTACTGCTGAAAGTGAGGGCTTGGCTGCTAAATTACCCTCTGCTGCAGGGTAGGCACTGCCCACCCGTTATAAACGGTGCCACGGAAGAAATAAAGTAAGCCGTTAGATTGTTATCATCGTTTTACGCCATAGGCGATGAGTTGCACGATTTGCCGAGCCAGCAGACGGTTGAAAACCGCCTATGGAGCTCATGGACGAGCGACCACCATCTCTGATGGTGTAAGCAAGACGGAAATCGCATTTTCGGCTTGCGTTATTGGGAAACACAGGATGTGTTTATCCAATATTCTCATTGATGCGGCGAGCCGAATCTGCAAAGCATCACGGAAACAGACTCAGTGTCGGTTGATCTGAGGGTCAGGAGATGTTCAGCTGGTTTTTGCAATCCTTTTGAGCGGCCAGTCAAAAGGATGTCGGCTGCCGGGACGAAACCCGGCGACTTTGACTTTGTTCTTGATCTTCAGTGGTTCGTAATCCGAAACGAATCGCTCTGGCGAACTTCATCCGTTCGCGAAGGTGGTACCCACGTGACGCGGGCTTCCGCGCCCGCACTTCGGGGCACTTTTGCGTCGACAAAAGTACCACAAAATCGACTCCCAAGGGGTTGTCATCAATCAGCTTTCACGGAGTTGTTGCGTGAAAGCTGATCAATAACAACCCCATTGCGCCCTTACGGGTTCCCTCTCTGCGTTCACGAACACCGCGATGTCGGAAAAACTCGCCCAGTCTGCATCAGTCCTCAAACAGGTTGCCGACAACCATCGCGATGACGTTCATTGCGTTCGGTGCTGCTGAACGGGAGGGCTTGGTTGCTCAATAACAAACCAAGGCAAGGGTGGGCTCCGTCCCACCCGTTTAACCGGTGCCACACCAGAGATAGAACGCGACTTAAGATTATTATCAACGCTTTACGCCACAGGCGATGAGTTGCATGATTCGTCGACCTAAAGGGCGGCGAGCCGAATCCGTGACGCATAACGGAAACAGACTCAGTGTCGGTTGATCTGAGGGTCAGGAGATGTTCAGCTGGTTTTTGCATCCTTTTGAGCGGCCAGTCAAAAGGATGTCGGCTGCCGGGACGAAACCCGGCGACCTTGACTTTGACCTTGCTCTTCAGTGGTTCGTAATACGCAACGAATCGCTCTGGCGAACTTCATCCGTTCGCGAAGGTGGTACCCACATGACGCGGGCTTCCGCGCCCGCACGTCGGGGCACTTTTGCGTCGACAAAAGTACCACAAAATCGACTCCCAAGGGGTTGTCATCAATCAGCCTTCACGGAGTTGTTGCGGATCTTTTTCACGTCAGCGGCGTTATCGGTCGTCGCCATAGAACGACTATAGCTCCTCCCTCTGCCTTGCTGACGCAAAAAATCTCACGCAACACCTCTCGTTCTTCTGATTCATAACAACCCCAATGCACCCTATCGGGTTCCCTCACTTCATTCTCTTACATCGCGATGTCGGCAAAACTCGCCCAGTCTGCATCAGTCCTCAAACCGGTTGCCGACAACCATTGCGGTGACGTTCATTGCGTTCGGTGCTGCTGAGTGCAACAGTTTGACCACTAACTAACCTGAACCACAGAGTTGCGCCGCAACATGACCCGCAACCGCCACAGCAGCAGCACCGCCGCACTACTCAAGCCGCAGATCAAACCGATCCAGAAACCACGTGCGCCCCAGTTCAGTGTCAGCCCGAGATAGCTGCCGATGGGCAGGGCAATACCCCAGTAGGCAAAAATTTGCAGCATCATTGGTACACGGGTGTCTTTAAACCCGCGCAAAGCCCCGGCGCAGCTCACCTGTGTGGCATCAGGAATCTGGAAAATCGCCGCGTAGATCAGCAGCGCGGCTGCGGCATCGCGCAGTTGTCCGTCACTGGTGTAGATAGCCACACAAGAGTCGGGAAACAACGCAATGACAGTGGCACTGATCAGAGCCAGACACAGGGTGGCGATAATACCGACCCGTGCGGCGCGCTGCGTGTGTGCCGGTCGCTGCCGGCCAACAGTAAAGCCGATACGCACAGAGATGGCTGTGGCAATACTCAAAGGGATCATAAACAGCATTGACGCAAAATTGAGGGCAATTTGGTGGGCGGCAACACTCTGGGCACCGAACCGCGCCAGCAGAATAGCGATGATGGCAAACACACTGCACTCGATAAACAGCCCACTGCCGATAGGGAGTCCCAATGTCAGCAGGTGTTTTTGCACATTCGGTTGAAACGGCTTCTTCCATGGCATGACGTGATAACGGCGTAATTCGCCATGCCGCCAGAAAATAAACACCATGCCCAGCCCCATGCTCCACATGGTCAGCGCGGTTGCCGGACCACAGCCGACACCGCCGAGAGCAGGAAAGCTCAAAAAGCCGAACACCAGCAGATAATCGGCAACAATGTTAATGCCCAGACCCAAAAAGCTGACAATCATACCGGGGCGGGTCAGAGAGAGCCCTTCACTGCAATAGCGCAGGGCGAAACAGATGCCGATGCCCGGAAATCCCCAGGAAACACCGGCCAGGTAGCGGGTGACCAGTGGTGTTAGGGTCGCATCAATCTGAAACAGGCCAAGCACCGGTTCAATATGACGTAGAATCAGAGCGGCCCCGACACCGAGGAAAACACCGAGATAGATGCCTTGCGGGATCAGTCGGTCGATCTCATGGTGGCGGCCACCGCCGTGGGATTGGGACACCATCGGTGTCAACGCACTGAGGATGCCGAGCAGAAACAGCAACACCGGAAACCAGATACTCGAGCCAATGGCCACGGCAGCGAGATCATTCGGGCTGACGCGTCCAGCCATCATGGTGTCGACAAAACCCATGCTCGATTGTGCCAGTTGCGCCAGAATCAGTGGCACACTTAACCGGGTCAGGGTCATCAGTTCAGCGTTGAACAGGCGAAAGCGGCGGGGAGCAAACAGCATGATGGTTCTCGATTCCTCAATAGGGCAAAAAAAAAACAGGTCTTCCCAAACAATGGAAAGACCTGTCTCAATATCAGAGATGGAAGGCTTTGTCAAAGTTCGAACATGGCATCGTCCGGCTCTTTGTTGCCGCCGATCATGGGGGCGGCTTTGCTGTTCATCTGCTTGGCACGACTTGCATTGATCTGAAAGCGGCTGAGCAGCTGGCGCAGAGTATTGGCCTGACCGGATAACTCATCCGAGGCTGCGGCACTCTCTTCTGAACTGGCGGTGTTCTGCTGGGTAACCCGGTCGATCTGGTTAAGGCCCTGGTTGATCTGGTCGATGCCGGCGGCCTGCTCCTGAGAGGCATGGGCGATCTCGCCCACCAGCCCAGTCACCTTTTCAATGCGGTTGACGATCTCAGTCAGTGCCTCCGAGGTTTTTTCCGCCACGTCCTGACCGTGGCTGGCTTTGCTGACCGAGCTTTCGATCAGAGTTGAGGTTTCCTGAGCGGCTTTGGCGCTGCGGGCAGCCAGGTTGCGCACCTCTTCGGCGACCACGGCAAACCCTTTGCCGTGCTGACCGGCACGCGCCGCTTCAACGGCGGCATTGAGGGCCAACAGGTTGGTCTGGAAGGCAATTTCGTCAATAACTTTGATGATGTTGGCGATGTTTTTGCCGGATTCGTTGATCTCATCCATGGCATCATTCATCGCGCTCATTTGGTTCATGCCGTTATTGGCCGCCTGATGAGCTGCTTTGGACAAATCGCTCGCCGTGGTGGCGCTGTCCGCATTACTGCGGGTTTGCGAGGCCATTTGGGACATGGAGCTGGTGATCTCTTGCAGGGATCCCGCCTGCGACGTCGCCCCTTCCGACAGCGATTGGCTGGAGGCGGCAATCTGCATGGCACCATTGCCGATCTGATCGGCGACCTGTTGGATTTGAGTGATCAGATCGGTGAGGTCGGAGCCGACTTGTTTTAACGTGGTGCGCAGCTGGTCGTTGTTGTCATACGGAGAGATTGAAAAGGTCAAGTCGCCTTGGGCCAACTGATCCATGGCGGCGATGACCTCCTCTTTCAGATTGTCGGAGAAGGTGTTCATGGCCTGAGCCATTTTGCCCACTTCGTCCATACTGCGAATGGAGAGGCGTTGATCCAGATGACCGTGACGTAGTTCCTCAATCATGACGACGGCATCTTTGAGTGGCTTCGCCAAACGCTGAGAGGTGATAAAACCAAAGCCAAGGGCCAAGATTACGCCGACAGCAATCGCGGTGATGGCAATGATTTTGCTGCGGTTGGCACTGCTCAGAGCGTATTGGCGCGTCGCATCGGTTAGTTGGTTATTCAATGTGTAGAGGTCGTTCAGGCTGCGATCTACTTTCAGCAATGCATCATGCTCAACGCCGAGAGCAATTTCCGTCGCCTGATTCAGCAGGTCGGATTGTGCTTTGGCAATTTTGCTGGCCTCAACAAACTCGTCTTTGATCACCGACAGAATCGGCCCAATGATATGGGTGTAGGTTTCAGAGGCTTCAAGGATATCGCCTTCAGCAATGTAGCCGTCAATTTCGGCACCGACATCATGCAACTCTTTATGAGACGGTATGATCTCTTCAAGGGCTTTGCGCAGCTCCGGGCTGTTGGTTTTAAAACTGAGCAACCATTTGCCGAAGTTGCATTTTGTCGGGTCTATCTGACCGGTAAAACGCTCTTCGTGTTCGATGGCAGCACCAAGGGCACTGACCCATTCAAAGTGATCCATGAACATCTGATTGAGATCTCGGCCCAGGGCACCAATATAGTCCAGGTTGACTTTTTCAAACAGTTGCAGCATCTCCGCTTGGCGTTGGCGCCACTGCTTCAGGCTGTTGTCGACGTCTCGCCACGCCTGGAGTTCCTGGTCGGTTTTTTCCAGCGAAGTGTAGACTTGTACCGCTTCATCAAGCTCGCGGCCCAGCTGGCGGAGCGAATCGATGGCGTCACGGCGCTGTTCAACGGACAGGTCTGGAATCGCCAAGGTGCGCTCTTCGGCTTTGATGGCATTGAGCTTTTCCATCATCAGGCCGATACTGCGGACACTGGGAAGACGCAGATCACTGACCTCATTGAGGGAATTATTGGTGGTGTTGATTCCGTAAATACCCAGTCCGCCAATGATGGCACAGAGAATGGCCATCAAAAAGAACGAACCGAGAAGTTTAATCTGGATTGACATGGCTGCCTCGTTTTATGGTTTTTGCTAATATTTCACGTTTAATTGTTAAGCCAGGGCTTATTGGACTGATGAGTGTATACAAATTGGGGCGAACTCTAGCACAGCGGGGGCGAGGCATGGAAGTTTTTTTTTGAATCACTTTATGCTGCAGGTAGCTGTTTTTACGGAATAACTATTCGTTCTCAGGAGGGGGGACGGAAAGTGTGCGAACTTTTTAACGAAATCCGATAAACGAGAGAAACTTTCCGGAAAACTTATTGACCACATGGGTTCGCGGCAAGGCACTGAAAACCGGCGGTTGGCGGCGGTCAAACTTTTTCAATTCTTCGAGCAATTCCGGGTTTGGCCCCATCTTGATGCCACGACGGAACACCTGCATGGCTTGACCTTTGCGGTCGGCGTTCAAATAGATGCGCCCGAGGTTCAGGTAGTGGGCACTGTTATGCGGTTCGTCGCGCAGAGCACTTTGACACAACGAGATTGCCCGTTGATGCTGGCCCTTGACTTTTGACAGGCAATAAGCGAGATATGAGCGCGACAACGGAGTGCTGCATTGGATGTCGGCTTGCTCAAACTGCATCAGCGCTTCAACGGGACTGTTGTGTTTCAGCGCGGCAATGCCTTTTTGAATCAGTTGTGCGGAGTCTTCAACCATCGTGGTTTTCTCTTTTTTGGATGCTTAAATTATATAACAACTTTAACCCGATTTATGCGCTTTTTCAAGGAGATGGATCTGTTTTTATGTCCTCAGATGTAACCGTGTCACACCAACCGACAGTCTGTCTCAAAGACAGCGATTCGGGCCAATGGTTGAGCTTCAAAGAGGTGTGTCATGTGGTCTGCTGTGATGTCGCATCCGAGGTGGTAAGCTGTTTGCGTGAGGTCGAGTCGTGGGTTGCTCGCGGCTATACTGCGGCCGGGTTTGTCAGCTATGAAGGTGGCGCCGCTTTTTGCGCGGGCAAAGAGGCGCGTCAATCCGTGTTGCCGGTAGCGTGGTTCGCTATCAGCAACAACGTTGTGGCGGTGGATGGGCCTGATGTCGTGACAAACTGGCCAATGCTGGTTTGGCGGTCGGACACTTCTGTGGCTGTTTACCGCAGGCAACTGGCACGTATTCGCCAGGCGATTGCCCATGGGGAAACCTATCAGGTCAATTATACCTATGGCCTTGATGCCCGAGTTGATGACGATTTTGATGCTTGGTCCTTTTGGGGCTACCTGAATTACCGCCATCAGGGAGGCTATGCCGCCTATCTCGATATCGGCTCCCATGTTGTGTGCTCCGTCTCACCGGAACTGTTCTTTGCTGTTGACGGCCGGAAGATTACGACGCGGCCGATGAAGGGGACGGCACCGCGTGGTGCCAGTGACGAACAGGATCGGCAGCGCGCTGCAGAACTGCATCAGAGCGAAAAGAATCGGCTGAAAATCTGATGATTGTCGATATGTTGCGCAACGATCTCGGTCAACTCGCCACAGTGGGCAGTGTGACGGTGCGTGATCTGTATTGTCTTGAAGGGTATCCTACGGTCTGGCAACTGACCAGCAAAGTGGAGGCGCAACTTCCTGATGGCTGTGGTCTGGTCGAACAATTCAAGGCACTGTTTCCCTGTGCCTCTATTACCGGAGCGCCAAAAAAGAAAACCATGGAGTGGATTGATCGGCTGGAAAGCGGTCCGCGCGGCGTTTACACCGGTGCCATTGGTTTTATCACGCCTCAAGGGCGCAGTCAGTTCAATGTGGCGATTCGCACGGCGGTTTATGATCGCCATAAACAGCACCTGCACTATGGTGTTGGCGGCGGTATTGTCTGGGATTCCGACAGTGCAGAGGAGTGGCGCGAGACACGCATTAAAGCCAGCGTTTTACCGGGAGTCGGTGATTTTTCCCTGCTTGAAACCCTATTGTGGCGGCCAGATCAGGGCTATCGCAATCTGGAGTATCATCTGCAGCGCCTCGAACAGAGTGCCCAGCTGTTTGGTATTGACGTTAACCGCCATTCTCTTCGCCACCAGTTGGTGGCCTCGGCAGCTGCGCAACCCCCGCGTTGGTGGCGGGTACGCTGTCTGGTGGACTTTCTCGGTGATGTGAGCTGTGAGTTTATTCCCTATCAGCGCCAGGCGCAGACGCAAGCGCTACGCCTGGCGCTGGGCGCCACTGCCGTTAACAGCCGCGATCCGTGGCTGCAGCACAAAACCGATCAACGCCAGCGTTACGAGGCATTGCGAGAACAGGCGCATGGCGCGGATGACGTTTTGATGTACAATGAGCGCGGTGAGATCACGGAAACGACCACGGCCAATGTGGTTGTGCATTATCAAGGGCGTTGGGTGACGCCACCGGTTGCATGCGGTTTGCTGCCGGGAACCATGCGCCAACGGTTGCTCGATGAGGGGCGGATTGTGGAACAGGTTGTCACCGTGGATGAGGTGAGCAACTGTGACATTTATCTGATCAATTCGTTGCGCGGTTGGCGTTGGGCACGACTGGGTTAATACGGGTATAAAGAGGGATGTCATGCAGAAAACACTGATTATTCTCGGCGTGCTCTTGGTGATTATTGGTTTGGGCTGGCCATGGCTGAGTAAAATCCCCCTGGGACGGCTACCCGGTGATATCATCATCGACAAACCCGGGATGAAGGTTTATTTTCCCATAACCACGATGATCATCGTCAGCCTGGTGCTGTCGTTGATTGTCCGTTTTTTCTATAAATAACCGGACAAGGAAACAGTCTATGCCGCAATTTACCGTTGAAGCCAACGAAACCCCGTTAAGTCCATTAGCTTTTTTACAGCGCCATATTTCATCGGCTTCCAAAAGTTATCTGCGCCAATTACTCAAAAAAGGCAAAGTCAAAGGGCCGCGAGGGGTAGTGAGCGAACAGGATCAACTGCAACCGGGGGATGTGCTGACCTTGCCGGACAGTGGTCGATTGTCTGAACTGATGGCGGCAACAGCGCAATCGTCGCAGGACCAGCAATTGTTTATTCTGTACGAAAGCCGGGAAATCTTAATTGTCGATAAGCCGGCCGGTTTGGCGATTCACAGCAGTGAAGGCCATCAAGACCACAACCTGACCGGTCTTGTTGATGAACTGATTCGTTCACGCGGTGATGCCTATCAGGTCGCACCGATCCACCGTCTTGATCTGGAAACCTCGGGACCGGTTCTGTTCGGTAAGGGAAAAAAGGCCTGCAGCGAACTGGGTAAGTTGTTCATGTGTCACGAGGTGGAGAAAAGTTATCTGGCACTGGTGGCGGGAAAAACTCCCGGCCGAGGTCTGATCCATTCCGAGGTGCCCAGTAAAGGGAAAACCAAAGAGGCACAGACGGCATTTCAGGCGTTGGATCGCAACGACCAGGCGTCACTGTTAAAAGTAACCCTCTATACAGGACGCCAACACCAGATTCGTCGCCAGCTATCTGAGCTCGGTCATCCGCTTTTCGGGGATCGCCGCTACCGGGGGCAACAGCCGGAAGGGTTGCCGCGGTTGTTTCTCCATTGCTGCCAACTGGCGTTTGTTGATCCCTTCAGTGGAGCTCCCGTTGAGATCGATAGCCCCTTGCCTGCTGACTTGTCTCAGTTCCTTGATACGCTAGGCCTGCATTACCCGAACAGGTAGTTTTTCCCGTAACAGGCTGATTTAATGGCGTTTTATTTGAAAAGAAAACAGTGTTTGATTTTACGACGAGAATTGATTAATCTGTCTCTGTTAGGCAGATATTTTTTCTGGAGACAGATCTATTCTTGCGTGGAGCTAACATGGCTTTTTTTCAAACAATCTACCGTTCTCTTGAGCAGAATCTATTCAATTCCCTGACCAAAAAAATTGCCGGAAACATGCTGTTTGTTCTGCTGGCTTGTGTCGTTCTCGGCGGCGTGCTCTATTGGCAGCAGAATGCGGTCGATACGGCGATGGCATCCCTTGCAGCCGCCGAATTGAAGGCGCGTATTGCTCAGATTCACAGCACCTCTCGCTGGTGGGTGACCGTGATCTTTCTGGTCACCCTGACCGCGATCATTATCCAGATTCTGTTTTTGCGATACATGATTGTTCGGCCGTTGTGTCAAATTACCCAAATTTTTGATGAGATCAGTCATGGTGAAGGTGATCTTTCCCGCGATATCCCCTTAGTAACGTACGATGAAATCCGCAACCTGGGCGAGGGCTATAACCATTTTATGGAAAAGCTGCGTGAGATTATCGGTCGGGTTCGTGAGCAGGGGGTGCAGATTGCCGTTGGTTCCGCCTCAGTGGGTAAGCAGGTCAAAGAGACCACCGAAGTGTCATTACGCCAGGGCGAACTGGCTGATGCCATTTATGCCAGCAGTCAGGAAAGCACCGCAGCCACCAGTGAGATTGCCGATAATGCCCAGACAATTCAGTCGGCGACATCGCAGCAGCTCGACCAGGCACGTACCTCTCTGGGGCGATTACAGGAAGCCGGAGAGCATATTGGGGTGGTGGATGACAAACTGGTTGACTTTGTTGCCACGGTTCAGGGGTTGGACGACAAATCCAAGGGGATCGAAGAAGTTGTCGCCCTGATTCAGAGTATCTCCAATCAAACAGGACTGCTGGCTCTTAATGCCGCAGTGGAAGCGGCACGAGCCGGGGAAGCCGGTCGCGGTTTTGCCGTGGTTGCTGAAGAGGTGAAAAATCTGTCGAATCAGGTCAGCGATGCGACCAACAATATTGCCACAACCCTGCATGATATGATTGTCGGTGTGCGTTCGACTCAGGAAGGCACCGAGGTGATCTCTGAACATATCAATTCCACCAAGGCCGTGGTTGATGAATCGTGCGCCATGTTTACCGACATGGTCAATGACTTTGAAGAAACCCATGACAGCCTGCATCGCATCAGTGCTTCAGTTGAAGAGCTTTCTGCGGCATCCAGCATGGTGCATGAAAATATCAGCCAAGTGAAGCAGCTCAGTGGTGGGGTGGTTACGGCCATGAAGCAAGCCAGCGAGTATTCCGAACAGCTCAATGGGACCACCCAGACCATGCAGGAGATGGTGTCGCACTTTGTCATTGGACAGGGCGCCTTTGAGCTGATTTTGCAAACGGCGCGGCGCTATCGTGACCAGTTGCAACAGCGCATCGACGATATGGCCCGCCAGGGTGTGCATGTGTTTGACAGCAGCTATCAGGAGATCCCCGGTACTGATCCGGTTAAATATTCGACCGCTTACGACCAGAAATTTGAGACTTCCTGTCAGCCGATTTACGATGAGGTGGTGCAGCAGGTGGATTGCGGTTTGTTTTGTCTGTGTGTGGATCGTAACGGTTATGCACCGACGCACAACAGTTTCTATTCCCGTCCGTTGACTGGTGATCACGAAACCGATCTGGCACAGAGTCGTGACAAGCGGATTTTTAACGATCCGGTTGGTTTGGCGGCGGCACGCAGTACCGGCACGTTTTTGCTGCAGACCTATTGCCGGGATACCGGGGAGTTGGCCAGTGACTTGTCGCTGCCGATTTATATCAATGGTCAGCATTGGGGGGCGGTCCGCGTTGGTTTGAATCCGCAGGGGTTGTTGAATCATTAATCAGATTGTTTAGCTGTCCAGCTCACTTGTTCAGCAGCGGCAGGCGTAATGAACGTCAGCGCGATCCGTTTTGAATGACGAACTGCTGGAGAGCAAGTTCAAAGTCAAGTTCAAGGTCGCCGGGTTTCGTCCCGGCAGCCGACATCCTTTTGACTGGCTGCTCAAAAGGATGCAAAAACCAGCTTGAACACCTCCTGAACCTAGATCAACCGACAATGAGTCTGTTTCCGTCATGCGCCACGGATTCGGCTCGCCGCCCTTTAGGTCGGCGAATCGTGCAACTCATCGTCTGTGGCGTAAAACGGTGATAACAATCTTCAGTCGCGCTCTATCTCTGGTGTGGCACCGATCAAACGGGCGGGACGATGCCCGCCCTGCAGTCGTGTGTTATTGAGCAGCCCAGCTCTCTCGTTCAGTAGCATCGCACACAGAGAGCGTCGCCGTGATGATTGTCGGCAACCGGTTTGGGGACTGATGCCGATTGGGCGAGTTTTGCCAACATCGCGCACGGATAATATTCGCCTGAGCGGTCAGTTTCGGATGGCGAACCACTGAAGGTCGAGATCAACGTCGTCGAGCCCCCCCTCAGTTAGACGCGATAACTCACTGAATTCAAACAGCGCCCTACCACCAACCTAGACAAATCTAATCATTTATTATTTGACAAGTTACACCGAAAAGCGTACTGACTGAGCAGTCACTCAGTTTTTCGGGAATTTCTATGAAATGTAAAAAAGACCAAATCATCGATGCAGCCATTGACCTTTTTTCGGAACAGGGCTTTGCTGAAACCTCCACAGCGGAAATCGCTGCGCGTTCAAACGTGGCTCAAGGCACGTTGTTTTATCACTTTAAAAGTAAAGAGGGCATCCTTCACGAAGTGATGCGCCAACTGCTTGAAGAAACACAGGAGGGCTACAAAAAAATCGACACCACGGACACCACCGGACTGCAGTGTATTGAACAGTTGCTGCGCTCGGATATGGACATTGTCCAGCGTTACAATAAAAAGGTTAAAACCCTGATCCGCGACATGTCGACAAAAGTGCACCAAAAAGGGGAACTGTGCCACGCCCTGATTCATGACTTTGTCTCGTACAAGATCAATCTGTTGTGCCGATTCCTGCGTCAGGGGATCAGCGATGGCACGGTTCGCGACGTTCCGGTCGAAGAAACCGCCTGGTTTCTTGATGCTGCCTTTTACGGCATCATGCACATTCGCCTGTTAAAAGATTTTCCGCTTCCACCGCTGGATGAAAATGCAATTCAGCTTTGTCTGATTGCCCTTTCACCGGTTCAATCCTCATGAGGTATTCCATGCGTTTCATTATTTCATTATTTCTTTTAATCATCACTGCAATTCCAGTCTACGCTGAGCAACAACAAGCCGCTCGGGTCAAAACCGAGCAACTGGCTGCAACAACGGCGGCACCGACCAAGACATTTATCGGCACCCTCTATTTTGACCGTATCAGCCAACTGTCCAGCGAGGTGAATGGTCGTATCGATAAGGTGCTGTTTCGCGAAGGTGACATTGTTAAAAAGGGCCAGCCTCTGGTGGAGTTGAATACCGACTTTATCCGTAAAGAGATTGACCGCATTACCTCCATGATCGCACTGACTCAGGCCCAGCTCGACCATGCTGAAAAAGACCTGAAGCGTTATGAGGAACTACTGGAAAAACAGGCAACCAGCGCCACGGCTTACGACCAGCTGTTTTACTCCGTTGCCGAGATCAAAGCGCAGCAAGCCGCCTACGCGGCGGAGCTAGCTTCCGCCCGTCTGCAGCTGAAAAAAAGCTTTATTCCGGCACCGTTTACCGGTCGTGTCCTGGATAAAAATGTCGACGTCGGCAACTGGATCACCCCAGGCAGTGCCATTGCCCGCATCGGCGCATTGAGCGATATCTACCTGCAGGTTCCGGTCAGTGAAAAATTGCTGCCGTTCAGTCATCAAGGGGAAAAGATTGCCGTTAAAATGACGGCCACCGGCGAACAGCTTACCGGCATCCATCAGGGATTCCGGCCGGCAGCGGATGCTCAGACCAAGAACCTGTTTGTCCGCATCAAGCTGGAAGGCTACAGCAATCCGTTCGAATTCATGTCGGCGGAAGTCACGCTGCCTATTGCCAACAAATTGGATCAATTGCTGGTGCCGCGCGATGCGCTGGTGACGTTTAACGGCCAAAAGTTCTTCTACTCCATCAAAGACGGTAAAGCCGCCCTCGTTCCTGTCCAGATCATCGGGTTCAACGGCGATAAGGCGTCGATTAAAAGCCCCCATGCACAGCCGGGGATGCCGGTTGTTGTCGAAGGCAATGAACGTCTGCGTCCGGACCAGCCCGTGAGCGTCGTTGAGGAGTAACCATGAGCGTTCTTCATTACAGCATTAAAAAACCGGTTTCCGTGGCCGTGTTTGTCATCATGATCCTCATGTTCGGCATCATCGGCCTCAACAAGCTTCCCGTCCAGTTAACTCCGGATGTCGAGTTGCCGGAGATCACCGTCACCACCACCTGGCCGGGAGCGACACCGTACGATATTGAGCAGGAGATTATCGAAGATCAGGAGGACGCCCTCAAAGGTCTGCAAAATCTGATCAGCCTGGAGAGCTCCAGTTACAACAATTACGGCACCATCAGCCTGGTGTTCAAAGTCGGTGTTGATATCGACAACGCCCTGCTACGAGTGGCCAATAAACTCGATGAAGTCGGCGACTACCCGGAAAACGTCGACAAGCCGATCATTGAAGCGGCGGGTGCCAACAGCTCACCGGTCATCTGGTTGCTGCTCAAAACCAAGCAGGGCAATGAAACGCCCATCGATCAATACCGCACCTTTTACGACAACGAGGTGGAACAACATCTGGAACGGATCGACGGTGTCGGCTCTCTGTTTGTCGGCGGTGGCACCGAAAAAGAGCTGCAGGTGGTCGTTGACCGCGAAAAAATGGCGCGCCACAACATCACCATCAGTCAGGTGACCCACTCGTTGCAACAGGCCAATGAAAACACCTCGGCCGGTAACCTGAGCATCGGTAAAAAAGATTACCGCATCCGTACCGTCAGCCGGTTCCAGAATAAAACAGATCCGCTCGATGTGGTTCTGGTCGATGACGGCATCAAGCGCGTTTATCTGCGTGATGTCGCCACCACCCAGGAAGGGTTTGAAAAACGCACCTTTGCCGTTCAAAACAATGGCAAACCGTGTATTGTTGTCGGTATCCGTAAAGAAAAAGGCGCCAATGTCATCGACCTGGTACAGCGTGCCCACGAAACCATTGACGAACTCAACGCCGGGCTGCTGGCTGACAACGGGTTAGCGTTCGATTGGGTGTATGACCAGACCCCGTACATCAATACGGCGATCAGCATTGTTAAACAGAATGCGCTGATCGGTGGGTTACTGGCCATCGTGGTCTTGCTGGTGTTTTTGCGCAGTGTTTCAGGCACCGCTATCACGGCCATTGCCATTCCAGTGTCGGTTATCGGCACGTTTATCTCGCTGTGGGTTTTTCACCGCAATCTCAACGTCGTCAGTCTGGCGGGGATTTCGTTTGCCATCGGTATGCTGGTCGACAGTGCCATTGTTGTTCTGGAAAACATCGACCGTCACCGTCAGATGGGCAAAAAGGCCTTTGATGCAGCCTTAGACGGTGCCTCTGAGGTATTCGGCGCGGTTCTGGCGTCCACAGCAACAACCGTCGCCGTGTTCCTGCCGGTTATTTTTATTGAGCAAGAAGCCGGACAACTGTTTCGCGATATTGCCATTGCTATCACCTTTGCCATTCTGCTCAGTATGATTGTGTCACTGGTGGTTATCCCCTGTCTGGCCAATCTGGTCTATGGGCGACGCCCCGTCATTGAACAGAAAACAGATCGGATCGGTCGTTTTGGCCAGCGTTTTGTCGATGGCATTATGCGTTTTTCCGATCTGTCGCTGAAATCAGTCGCCACGCGGATCATGACCGTGACGCTGCTTACCCTTGCGGCAGCATTGCTGGTCTGGATTCTGCTGCCCAAGTCGGAATACCTGCCCCAGGGCAATCGGAACCTGATCATGAACATCCTGATTCCACCACCGGGTCTGTCGGTGGAAAAACGGGAGTCCATCGGTCAGTACGTCTACAAGCAAGTGGAACCCTACGTCAAAGAGGATTGGAAAGACGGCATTCCCCAGATCAAAACCACCTTCTTTGTCGCCACACCGGACCTCAATATCATGGGTTCGCTCAGTACTCATGAAACTGAAGCACGTGGTATGATGCCACTGATGACCCGGGTAATGAACTCGATCCCGGACATGATCGGCGTCAGTTTGCAGGCGGGTATTTTTGAAAGCAATATTGGTGAAGGCCGGGCGGTCGAAGTCAATATCACCGGCACCGAACTGCCCACCCTGGTTAACGCCGGTCGCACCCTGTATGGCGCGATCAGCCAGGCCATTCCCCAATCGCAGATCCGTCCGGTCCCTTCTCTGGAGATCAGCTATCCGGAAGTCAGTATCGTCCCGGACAAGAAAAAACTGGTGGCCAACGGACTCACCGAGACCGAACTGGGTGAATATGTCGACGTGCTGATGGATGGTCGTCAGATTGGCGATTACATGCCGGATGGCACCCGTAAGGTGGATCTGGTCGTTAAAGCCAGTGATGCCGAGGTGCGCAGCCCGGAAGACATCCTCAACAGCACGATTGTCAACCGTTACGGCGAACTGATCCGCGTTGGCGACATTGCCCGCGCCGAGTACGAACAAGGCATGACTCAGATCGACCACTACGAGCGACGGCGTAATATCACCTTGCAGGTCACTCCGTCAGCAGACATCCCGCTGCAACAGGCCACGGAGACCATTGAAGGGCTGGTCGCTCAGTTGCGCAAGGGCGGCAAGCTCGACGGCACCCAAATTTTTATCGGTGGTAACGCCGACAAACTGGTCGAAACTCGCGAGGCGCTGCAGTGGAATCTACTGCTGGCCCTGGTGATCACCTACCTGCTGATGGCGGTATTGTTTGAGAACTTCTTCTACCCGCTGATCATCATGTTCAGCGTGCCGCTGGCCGCAGCAGGTGGTTTTATCGGCCTCAAGGCAGTCAATCTGTTCGTTGCCCCACAAGGATTTGACATTCTGACCATGCTCGGTTTTATTATTCTCATCGGAACCGTGGTCAACAACGCCATTCTCATTGTCCATCAATCGTTGAACAATGTGCGGTTTGAGGGGATGAAGGGCATTGAAGCGATTCGAGAATCGGTACGCACCCGTATCCGGCCGATCTTTATGAGTACCACCACCAGTCTGTTTGGCCTGCTGCCGTTGGTGTTGTCCACGGGAGCCGGCAGTGAACTGTATCGCGGCATCGGCAGCGTCTTGCTCGGTGGACTGCTGGTCTCGACGCTCTTCACCCTGTTTGTTATCCCGGCTTTGCTGGCTTTCTTTATTCATCGCGAAAGGGCTGAAAATGCGGAATAAATCGACGATCATCACACTGTGCATTCTGGTGCTGGCTCTGCCGAGTCTGGCTTCGGCTTGGACGATCAGTGAGTTACAAAATACAGCCGCTTCACAACGTTACCTGGTGCGAGAATACCAGGCCGCCATGCACGAACAGCAGCAAGGGGTTCGTTATCAACGCGGTGAATTCATGCCTTCGGTCAACGTGTTTTATCAAGCACAAAACCGGCGTGACGAGACACTTCTTGAACCGGAAGAATATCACAGCCGCGGCATTCAGCTGACCTGGAACCTGTTCAACGGCTTCGGCGATTACTACCGTTTGCTCAGCAAAAAACAACAGCATCAGGTCGCCCACTGGCAACTCAAGGAGATTCAACAGACCGTTCAGGAGCAGGTGGCGCAAACCTGCCTGCAAATCAAGCAACAGTTGCAGAATCTAGAAGTGGCACGCCATGCGGTGGAACTCTACGAGCAAGAGCGCCACAATGCCCAGGCCAAATTCGATGTTGGTCTGCTGACCCGCAACGATGTGTTGAGAATCGAGGTAGAACTGGAAAATGCCCGTCTCGATGTCAACACCGCCGAGACCGCCATTCGTCAGCAAATTGCCCAACTGCAACGCCAGACCCTGACCGCAGTCACCCTCGACACCCTCAACCTCGACGAGTTGACTCAGCTGCCTCAATTGGCCGATCAACAGGCCCTTCAGGAGCAGTTACTCAGCGCCAACCGCGAGCTGCTCGCCTTGCGCCATGTTATTGAGTCCGCATCCCTGGCCCACAAGGCGACAGGTGATCGTTATCTGCCACGCGCCGATCTGGTGAGTGAACTGTCCCGTCACGAGAATGATTATTGGTTTGATGAAGGTGATGAGCGAGACGAAGAACTCACCACGCAACTCCAATTGAGCTTGAATTTATTCGATGGCTTTAAGGACGACGCCAATCGCAAGCAAGCGCAATTGGCTGCGGACCGCGCCAACTTTAATTATCAGGAACGGGAACACGAATTGGTGACACAGCTCGACAACCTGCGCCGTGACTTCCTGTTGGCCTATGACAACCTCAAGGTGGCTCAAACCAACAGCGAACAGGCGCGCGAGAATCTGCGCATCACCCGGTTATCGTTTGATCAGGGTCTGACCACCTCGGCGGAACTGCTCGATGCGATTTTCTACCAGACCCGTGCCGACCTCAATATTATTAATGCGCGCACAACGATTTACTCGGCCTACTTTACCATTCAACATCTCATCGGCGCGTTTGCAGACACCACCATTCAGTAGTGTTTCGTTCGAGCTGATTTTAAGACCGATAGATCCGTGAAAACACGTTAAAAAATGCGTTGCCGGAACAGAAACTTTTTTCTGCACGGCAACGCATTTTTCTTGTTCTCCCCTTCCTTTTATGATCTTATGACGCCGTTTGGTGCCCCCAAACATTCGGCAAATGTCAGGTGATAGAGAGATATCATCTTCGGGCTCCGGAACCGCTGGTGTCCCGCTTACAAAATTGACGGCATCCCCCGCTGTCCATTTTGGGTTTCCGCCAGGAGACCGCAGGCTCGCCAACGGGTCTGTCAAAGGAGATCGGCCATGTGTGCAAAGAAAGTAACCCGTACCAAGCGTCCCAAAAAAATCAAACTGCGCGGTTTTAACAACCTGACTAAAACACTGTCGTTTAACATCTACGACATCTGTTACGCCAAGGCCCCTCAATCGCGTAAAGAATATCTCGAATATATCGACGAGGAATACAACGCCGAACGGCTGGAAAAAATCCTCTGCGAGGTCTCTGACATTATCGGTGCCAATGTCCTGAATATTTCCAGTCAGGACTATGACCCAATGGGGGCCAGTGTTACCGTATTGATCGCCGAAGAACCGGTAGATCCAAAACCGGATCAGGTTCTGGCGCACCTCGATAAAAGCCACCTGTGCATTCACACCTATCCGGAAACCGACAGCAAGCTCGGTATTTCGACGTTTCGGGTCGACGTTGACGTCTCAACCTGTGGTAAAATCAGTCCGCTCAAAGCGCTTAATCACCTGATTGAATCGTTTGAGTCGGATATTGTCCTGATGGATTACAAAGTGCGCGGCTTCACACGTGACGTGCATGGTAAAAAGCACTACATCGACCACAGCATTCACTCAATCCAGCAGTACATCAAACGGAGCACTCTGGCGTTGTATGATTGCGTCGACATCAATATTTATCAGGAGAACCTGTTTCATACCAAGATGTTGCTCAAAGATGTTGAGCTGGAGAAGTATTTATTCGGGACGGCGATGCAGGATTTTTCCGATGCGGAGAAAACGCGGGTTCGTGAACTGCTGCGCCGGGAGATGACAGAGATTTTCTATTCAAAGAATATCTTCAAGTAGCCTCTGCCCCTGTTCTATTCACAGATCGCGACCCCGCAGCCAGTGACCATGCGCCAAATTTTGTTCGTAACACTCCTGCTGACGATCCTGTCCGTCACCGGTTGCGCCCCAACGCCTGAAACTCTGGGGCGCGCCGCCAATCCTTACCCTCTGACCGAAAAGCCGGTTCCTGACACGCTCGTCCATCTGCCAACCGGAACCATCGTCTCCACAGAGCAGATGCTTGCCGACATTAGCAGTGATCGCATCATTTATGCTGGAGAGACTCATGACAATCCGGCATCACACCGTTTTCAACTCACCATTCTCAACCACCTGATTCAGCGCTATCCGCAACATGTCGCGGTCGGCATGGAAATGTTTCATCACGATCAGCAGCCGGTTCTTGATCGCTGGATTGCCGGCGAGCTGGACGAAAAAAGTTTCCTGCGTCAACTGCACTGGTATGAGAGCTGGGGCATCGATTATGCCTACTACCGCGATCTGCTCACCACGATGCGTGAACATCACATTCCCATCATTGCCCTCAATGTCAGCCCTAAACAAAAAATGGCGGTGATGCAGGGTAAAGAAACCACGCCACAGGTGGATGATCCGTATTACCATGCCACGCTGATGGCCTACTTTGCCGGACATGATCACGGCAACGGCGAAGCAGAGGCGTTTATTCGCATCCAGAACCTGTGGGACAACACCATGGCGCAAACCGTGGTCGACTATCTTAGCCAGCCAGAACATACGCACGATCACCTGCTGGTTTTGGCCGGTGGCAATCATGTCCGCAACGGCTTCGGCATTCCTCGCCGTGTCTACCAGAAATTGCCGCTATCCTACAGTCTGGTCGGTAATGATGAAGTGGAGATCGATGACAGCAAGCAGGATCGCTTTATGCAGGTCACATTGCCGGAACTGCCGCTGCTGCCTTACGACTACCTGCTCTACAATCGTTACGAAGCCGGGCCGCAACATATGCGACTGGGCGTGCTGCTTGAGCAGCAGGATGACGGTGTGGTGATTGACAAAGTGATGCCGGGGAGCCTGGCGGAATCTTCTGGAATTAAAGCTCAGGACCGGATTGTTTCGCTCAATGGCGAAGCCGTCAAAGAGCCCTTTGATGTGATCTATGCGCTGCGTCAACAGCAGCCGGGAGATACGGTAACTCTTATAGTGGAGCGTCAGGCGGAGTCGATTAAGGTCCGAGTAACATTTGCACAATAGCCTTGGAACAAGGCGTGGCCAACATTCACTGCGAAGCAACGAAGAACACCACCAGAGACACCAACGCCCCGGCTGAAACAGCCGGGGCGTTGGTGTTAGCTCTTATACGATGACGATTATTCGTCGTAAGGATCAAACGCATCCTTGCCCACACCACATACAGGGCAAACCCAGTCATCCGGCAGATCGGCAAAGGCAGTGCCTGCGGCGATACCGGAATCGGGATCACCTTCGGCAGGGTCATAAATGTAACCACACGGCCCACAGACGTACTTTTCCATAATGTTCTCCTTGGCTAGGTTTAATGATCAGTCCAACGTACCGTTATGCTTTCTGATCGTCAAGATCTTATTATAAACAGTTCCTCATCCTAAGCATGCGACTCTATGATCAAAAAAGCCGACGGTTGCCCGTCGGCTTTACAGGGATCGTCACGTTACAATCTATTCAGTGACCAGCTCAAACATATCTTTTGATACCCCACATATCGGGCAAACCCAATCATCAGGAATATCGGCAAAAGCGGTTCCCGGATCAATACCGGAATCGGGATCTCCCTCAGCAGGATCGTACACATAACCACAGGCCGTGCAAACATACTTTTCCATGAATTCCCTCCTTATGGATTGATGGATGTACTCACAGAGGCTTTAAGCATAGAGCACCTGTTTTTTAGCGTAACAGGATATTAAACCGTTTCTGTCGGAGCCTGACGTTGGCCAAGGTCATTGTTCAGCATAAAAATACCATTGCCGGTACCTTCAACCAATTTCAGCTTGTCAATAATGCTGTTAACTGTTGCTTCCTCTTCAACTTGCTCAGTGACAAACCACTGCAAAAACGAATTGGTGCCGTGATCACGCTCGTCAAGAGCCAGATCGACCAGAGAGTAAATGCGTTTGGTCACTTCCTGCTCATGGCCCAGCGTGGTCTGAAACATCTCCAGAGGCGCGCCGAAATCATTCTCCGGCTTAGGACACTGATCGATCTCCACCGGTTGCCCCTGATCGAGAATGTAGTGGTAAAACTTCATGGCATGAATCATCTCTTCCTGATACTGGTTGTAAAACCAGTTGGCGAAACCATCCAGGCCTTTGTGGTTACAATAGGCACTCATCGACAGATAAATATTGGCGGAATAAAATTCGTAGTTCATCTGCTCGTTAAGCGCTTTGGTCATGGAATCACTGATCATGAGAATCTCCTGATACTGTTCACCGGTTAATAGATAACTATTTTGGTTTTATTTACTCTAGTGCATCTAAACTGTAAATGCAACCACGAGAATCGTGTAAACACCAAAAACAACAGGGGAAAATAGACGTTTATCGGATCACGCTTTTCCAGCACTGCCCAGAACGGTTTCATTTTTATGCTTCATCAGTGCAATCAGTTCACTGCGTGCCGCGCCGAGATATTTACGCGGGTCAAACTCTCCAGCATTGTTGGCCAGATACTCTCGCACTTTGGCGGTCATGGCCAGCCGGCCGTCGGAATCGATGTTAATCTTACACACGGCACTGGCAGCCGCCTGACGCAGTTGCTCTTCAGGAACACCGACAGCACCATCAAGATGGCCGCCATACTGATTGATCAGTTGTACATAGCTCTGCACCACACTGGATGCCCCGTGCAGGACAATGGGAAACCCGGGGATGCGCTGCTCAATCTCTTTAAGGATATCAAAACGCAACGGTGGCACCTCTTCACCTTCGGCCAGCTTGAATTTATACGCACCATGGCTGGTCCCGATGGAGATGGCCAGTGAGTCTACTCCTGTTTTCTTGACAAAGTCTTCCACTTCATCGGGCTGGGTGTAGGTGGAATGCTCGGCTTGAACCTCATCTTCAATGCCGGCAAGAACACCAAGCTCACCTTCGACGGTCACATCAAACTGATGGGCGTACTCCACGACCTTACGGGTCAAAGCGACATTCTCTTCATAAGGCAGATGAGAGCCGTCAATCATGACTGAAGAAAAACCGGAGTCGATGCACGACTGACACAACTCAAACGAATCGCCGTGATCCAGATGCAGGCAGATAGGGACCTGCGATCCCATCTCACGTGCCATCTCCACAGCCCCTTTCGCCATCCAACGCAGCATGGTGGCATTGGCGTAATTACGCGCCCCTTTACTCACCTGGATAATCACCGGAGAATTGGTTTCAATGCTGGCGTGAATAATCGCCTGGAGTTGCTCCATATTATTGAAATTGTATGCTGGAATGGCATAGCCGCCACTGACCGCTTTCTTAAAGATATCACGAGTATTGACCAGACCAAGTTCGGTATAATGCGTTTTGTCTGCCATAGAAATTCCTCCAGATGGTTAAAAACAATAACGATATCGAAACATTAATTATCAGTGCCTGTAAATCAAGTCCAGCACAAACGCATTTCAATTCACGTTTATAACCCGCCACGCACAGGCCCTACATAAGGTATAAACATACCATGCTTCCCGGCGGATGTCCGCAATCAGCCGAAAATAGAACATCGTATGACAAAACGGTTGAAAAACCGCCCAATTTCTATTAGGATACGCGCGTTTATATCCTTACATGCGCCGGGCTGGACCGACGCAAAACCACCAGTTAATTCACTTCAAAATTCACATCAAAGGGGCTGGCATGGAGAGCAACAAGGCGGAAGAGTATTTAAACGACTGGACTGAACGCGTCGATTTGGCAGAAAAAATGGTACCGATTATCGGCAGCCTGTATCGTAATCAGGGCGTCAACATCAATATTTATGGCCGCACCCTGGTCAACAGAACACCCGTCGGCATCCTGCGCGCTCATCGCTTTGCCCGCCAGATCCTCGACAGCGAAATTTCCGTTCGCGACAGCTTTCCCATCCTTGAAGCCGTTAACAACCTCGAACTGGCCCCCGGCAAGGTTGATATAGGTAAACTCACCCATCGTTTCGAGCAACAGGACAACGGCCTGAGTGTTGCGGACTTTGTTGCCAAAGAGCTGGCCGAGATCAACACCGGCACTGCCACAGTTCTCGACGAGCCGCGTGATGTTGTACTGTACGGCTTTGGCCGCATCGGCCGTCTGCTGGCGCGCATCCTTATCGAGCAAACCGGCGGTGGCAACAAACTGCGTGTTCGTGCTGCCGTTGTTCGCAAAGGCAGCGAAGACGATCTGTGCAAACGCGCCAGCCTGCTGCGTCGTGATTCCGTTCACGGCCGTTTCCAGGGCGTGATCAAGGTCGATGAAGAGCAAAATGCCATCATCGCCAACGGCAACATGATCAAGATTATCTACTCCGATGCTCCGGAAAACATCGATTACACCGAGTACGGCATCAACAACGCCATCGTCATCGATAACACCGGTAAATGGCGTGACCGTGAAGGTCTCGGTCGTCATCTCAAAGCCAAAGGCGTTTCCAAAGTGATTCTCACCGCCCCCGGCAAAGGCGACATTCCCAATATCGTGTTTGGTGTCAACAACGAGCTGATCGCCCAGGAAAAAGAGATCTTCTCCGCAGCCAGCTGCACCACCAACGCGATTGTTCCGGTGCTCAAAGCGGTTGAAGACAAATTCGGCATTATCAGTGGTCACGTAGAGACCTGCCACTCCTACACCAACGACCAGAACCTCATCGACAACTATCACAACAAGCCCCGTCGTGGTCGTGGTGCCCCGTTGAACATGGTTCTCACCGAAACCGGCGCGGCCAAAGCCGTGGCCAAGGCCCTGCCCGAACTGGCCGGCAAACTGACCGGCAACGCTATCCGCGTGCCGACCCCCAACGTGTCCATGGCGATCCTCAACCTGACCCTGAAAAAAGGGACCACGGTTGAAGAACTCAACACTCACCTGCGCGACGTGTCCCTCGACTCACCGCTGCAGGATCAGATCGACTACACCAACTCGCCCGAAGTCGTCTCTTCCGACTTTGTCGGTTCGCAGTACGCCGGTGTGGTTGACTCCCTGGCCACCATCGTCGACGGTGATCGCTGTGTGCTCTATGTCTGGTACGACAACGAATACGGTTACAGCTGTCAGGTCGTTGGCCTGCTCAAGGAGATTGTCGGCCTCAACCTGCCTACTCTGCCGCGTTAATCACAACGACAATCAAGTAAACAGGAACGGCCCACAGAGTAATTCTGCGGGCCGTTCCTGTTTCTCTACCACTTCAAATCATTTATCCCGGTCCAAAATCCAGCGGGCTACGCACTCCCAACCCCGGTTTATTCAAGACATGTGTATAGATCATCGTTGTTGACACATCCGCATGGCCGAGCAACTCCTGTACCGTACGAATATCATAGCCAGCCTCCAACAAGTGAGTCGCAAAAGAATGGCGTAACGCGTGGCTGTTGACCCGCTTGGTAATCCCAACCTGCGCAGCTTTTGTTTTGATCATCTTCTGCAATCCATTTTCATGCAAATGATGCCTTCTCATCTCTCCGGATCGTGGGTCAACCGACAATCGAGAACTGGGAAAAACATACTGCCACGGCCACTGAGCCGCTGCATTGGGATACTTCCGCATCAATCCTTCCGGCAGATAAACACGTCCATACCCGGCAGCTAGGTCTTTGTTGTGGACAGTGCGAATATGTTCTAAATGCTCCTGCAATGGCTTTATAAGGGTTTCCGGCAAAGGAACAACGCGATCCTTATTCCCTTTAGCATTACGCACCGTGATTTGCCTGTAATCAAAATCAATTTCCTGCACACGCAGGCGAACCGCTTCCATTAACCGCATCCCCGTACCGTACATCAATTGCCCCATTACCCCGAAAACACCATCCATGGCACAAAGTAGCTTATGTACTTCACTACGGGAGAGCACAACAGGCAAACGCTTCGGCCGTTTGGCACGAATAAAAGAACCAAGATCACCCAGAGGCTGTTGCAACACGTTATCGAAGAAAAAGACCAAAGCATTTAATGCCTGATTCTGAGTACTGCTGGAGACATGCCGCCTCAAAGCGAGATATTCGAGGAATGAAGCGACATCCTGTGCACCGAGTTGACGGGGGTCCGCCTGGCCTCGGTAAGCAAGAAAACGCTTAACCCAAGCCACATAGCTTTGCTCCGTGCGATAGGCATAATGTCCAAGGCGTAACGTCTTGATTAACGCATTAATGATCTCATCATGGTTGCACTGCTCATTTTCAACAATGGCGTGGCCTTTGTTTTCGTTTCGATTCATATCCTCAAGCATTGCCACCGGTTGGTAAGAACGCCCCACCGTCACATGATCTTTTGGTAAATCACATGCAGCCTCTTTCCAGTGCTGCCAATCAACTTGGCGTACCCAATCCGCCTTGATCAAGCATTCAAACAAAATCTGTATAGCATGGACGGTTTGTCTGAATTGCCAATCATTCAGGCTCTTTTTTCTGCCTAGCATCTCAAACCAATCCTCAACATCTTGCTTGCTATGCTCTTTCAGCTTTTTCTCTGGATGCGCGTTTATGTATGCCTCTACACGTACTACATACCAACGATCAGCTGGAGGCCTAACGTTTTCCCCGTGAACAAGGGCGATATAGCGATCCCAAAATTTTTCAATGCGACGCGATTGATTGTCCATTTTTCTTGCTCAAATAAAATGTGCTGTGTATTATTAGCTAAATTTAAAATCTACCTTAAAATACTAGGCAGAATCTGTCAATATGGTGATAGGCAGAAACATTTCTGCCTAATACACTGTTAAGATTCAGGCGATCAGATGAGATTTCTCCCACACCACAAGTTTTTGATTGAGTCTCATCTGAGTACCGCCGAGGTATTGGATATTTTGTCCCAGGTGGTACAAGCCAAACGGGCGTTTTGGCCAAATCCATTTTCGGATGGTCGTAAGCATTTCGTGGGTTTCTTATCCATCGAGGGCTTCAGCTTTGTGCGAAATGTGTATTACCTCAACTCATTTCTTCCTCAGATACAAGGGAAGATATCTGAGTCTGGTGACGGGTCAATAATTGTGGTCACTATGGCCTGCAACCTGGGGGTGGTTTTCGTTTTTGCGACAGCTCTTGCTTTTCTAGGGTTTTTCCTGGCCAGTATCATTTCGCCAGCCGTTTCCGCTTTGACCATGATCGCTTCGGCAATGGGAGGGTTGGTCCTGGGGTACATAGCCTATACTCTCGGGTTCAATACACAGGAAGTCATCGACAGGCGATTTTTGGTGCAACTCTTTCCCCAAGACGGAGCGAGATCTTAACCATGCACTGCACTCGGACGGGTCAGACAGTGGCGGTTCCCGTTTAGGTTTCTACGAGGCCGGGCCGTCTCGTCGCCGCCGGTGAGCACAACGTTATACTTGAGAAGAAATGATGAAGATTGATGAACTCAATAAAGATTATCTTTTGCTTTCCGAGCTGTCGCAAAAAAGCAAATTATCAGATGAAGAGATCTTTAGGCGGATTGGAGAGCTTGATACAAAATATAAAGACAGTGATTCTCATTTCCTTTCATTTGAAGGTTTAATATCAAATATAGGCTCAGATCAAAAATCAATCCCAATTCTCAATCATGCATTAAAAAGACTTCGAGATAAAAAAGAATCCTTAGATCAAAACAAATTTTATTATGATTTTGGAAATACACTGTTCTCGAAGGCCTCTTTAGAATTGTCAGCAGTTGACGACTTCGAAAGTCTGGTTGATTTAAAAACTTACCGTGAATCAGGAAAATATTTTCTAAAGGTTAAGAAAGATCGATATGGTCATTTTGAGCGGGCAAGAACGAATTTAGCCATCATTTATGAACGGTATGGCAGAAACTATGAAGCGATAAATGCATTTGATCAAGTAATAACAGTAAGCCCAGATTTTGGGATGGCCTATGGTGGAAAAGCTGTTTCTCTTGAGTATTATACAAGGCTTGCCCCACAGCAATCACTGCATCTTATCAATATTTCGTATAATTTGTTGCTTAAAGCCTTGGCAGATAATTCACTGTTAGAAATAGGCGGCCGGTCCTCATTTGAATATTATGAGCATAAAAAGGAACAAATTGAGTCGATTTTTGAAAGTATCGAGTATTCACCAGTTGAAATAAATCCACCTAAAAGTATTTCAAAATACCAAAAATTCATATTATCAAACAATCTTTTTCTCAATTACGACTTCGGATACTATTATGACAAAGATAGTTTGTGTGATAATTTTTTTCCAAACTTAATTGAAAAAATAAATGAAGAGAGGTTTGAAAAAACCCAAATAATGTCTAAGAAAACATATTTCTGTTTCCAGACATTCAATCAGTTGCTGGAGGATTTCACAACGGCAAGGTACAATTTTTTTCAATCTCTGAATCTCAAGCATAAAAAAATAGATAGTCGTGTGAAATACATATGCACACTGGACTATACTCAGCACTCTTTAAAATATGGGATTCTGAAATCAGTTTTTGCAGCTCTTTATAACTGTTTGGACAAGATAGCGAATATCACAAAATTTTATTTTTCAGATGAAGAAATAGATCAAAATAAAATCGAAATATATTTTGACTGGTTTACCAAGGATGATTTTAAAAATCTGGTTAAAGAAAAGAGGAATTTCCAGCTATTAGCTCTTTATAGTCTCGCAATAGACATGAAAAGTGGAGGGCCATATTACCATCTAAACAGGATTAGAAATAGAATAACTCATTCTTTTTTAAATATAAACATCGACATTGGGTTCGATGAAAAGTATTCTAATTTTGAAGTTACAGAAGATTATTTAATCTCTGGTATTCATGATTTGTTTGTTATCGTAAAGGCTGCGATTATGTATTTCTTGATTGGTATACGCAATACAAGTGACCCAGAAAAAACCATGCCTATGTATGCAACTATGGAATACGATATTTATAAATGAAAGTATAACAACGCTTTTGCAGCGGAGCGCAAAAAGCGCGCGCCCGCTGAAAAGCAGCGTTAGTAGTAGAAGGAGATCGGGGCATGTCTGACAAAGTAGATATCATTAAGAATATACCGAAAGATGTATGGACGGCAGGCACAGATATTATTAAAAGCATAGTTTCACCAGTAACGGCCACGACAACAGGCATTGCAAAGCTGATAGAGCAGAAATTTTCTACCTTAAATGAAGTGCAAAAGATTTATGCTGAGCAAACAATCAAAGAGGCAGTAGCTAAAGTAAAAAGCCTGCAAGGGCCGGAATTTAGTAATGTAGTAGTCAAACCACAGGTTTTATACACAGTTCTTGAAAATACAGAGAGTCAAAGTGATGACTCGGTTAGAGATCTCTGGTCAAACTTAACTGCTCGTGAACTGTCCGAAGGTAGCGTTCATCCTGAAATAGTCCGGACTCTTTCTCGACTAACATCCCCTGATTTAGTGGTTCTTTCCCAACTTTACGCTGAAGAGTCTTCCACTGCTAAGTTGATCCTTAGAACACTTGCTTCAGCTTATACATTAGGGATATTAAGCGATCCAAAATCTTTCCATCATGTCTTTCTTAACGAGCTGGGGCTTATTGAGAGGGTTTCAGGTAAGTGGTTTTGCACCACAAAAGGTAAAGAACTTATTCGATCAATCAGTGCGCTAGAAACTGCTAACAAATCAATACAGCCGACCGCTAACGCGTCGGCTGATTGAGGCGTTATGATCATGAATTTATGAATACTATTGGATTTAAGATAAATTATCAGGTTAAGCAAAAACAAAAATTCGAGAAATTTTTGAATCGATTTAAAAGTGAAATCGGATATGAATTAATAAACCTGAAAATTGAAAAATACTACAAAATCGAAAATCAATTTCAGGCAAGGTTTTATATAGAGGCACGAAATAAAACAGAAGAAAAGCTGGTTTACGAGGTTTTGAAACTATCTAATAAATTGTGGTCTTCTGGCAACTTAAACTGGGTATTTAATGGACCACACGAATTTGAGAACATCATTTTTGAATGTATTCTTAATAATGAAAATGATGATCAACCTTTAAAATGGGCTCATATAGAACTTAATCATAACAATCAAAATTCAGCTGAGCGTTAACACGCCAGCTGATTTTGGACGTTATACGGCAGGGGCAGCGTAATGATTCCAGACGGCATCGAAAAGCAGCATTTGGCGCGCGCCGTGGCCGAGATTCAAAGCGATGGTGTTCCCCCAGCGCGCAAGTCCGTGCACTATGACTACGTGCATGCCGGTAAACGCTATCCTCCCAAGTACGTCATCTCTCTTGCTGCAAAGTTTGCTTTCGGCAAGGAACTGCCCTCGGAGGAGTTCAATGCGGTTCGTGCGCGAGATTATTTAAGGTCACGAGGCCATACGGTAATCGACCGGCGAAAGGAGGCGCTCGACAAGCTTCAGGTCGAAGACGACGAGTCAGCCTTCAACGAAGGCGCGCTGCAATACAAAATGCATCGTGCGCGTGAGCGAGACTCGCGTATTGCCAACAAAGCAAAAGCCAAGCGCTTGGCAGAGTCCGGCGAGCTCTCGTGTGACGTATGCGGCTTCGACTTTGCTCGGGCGTACGGTAAGTTGGGCTCGGGTTTCATCGAGGCACATCACACCGTGCCAATCGCCACGCTCAATGGCAAATCAAAAACGAAGGTCAGTGACCTTTCTTTAGTCTGCTCAACTGCCACAGAATGCTACACCGGCAAAAGGGTGTAATGTCCACATCGGCACTTCGCGCATTGTTGCGTAAGGAAGCTGCCGTATAACGAATAAGGATAGATAGCGCGAGGAACGAGCCGCGATCTTATCCTGTGGTTGGACAAGCCCGTCCGTAATAGAGATAAAGAAAATATATCGGATTGGTTTTGATAGGTCAAAAGAGAAAAGGGGACAGGCTACTTTATATAAATATGAAGAAAGAGAATTGAATGCCACGATTAGCGAGGGGGCTTGCTGATGGTCATTGTTACCATGTGTTAAACCGGGGCAACGGTCGTCAGAATGTTTTTCATAAGGATGGGGACTTCCAAGCATTTTTGAATCTATTGGTGGAAGCAAAAGAGCGATATTCTATTAAAATTTACGCTTGGTGTTTGATGACGAATCATTTTCACCTGCTGCTGTGCCCTGAGAACGGTGACGACCTGAGTCGGGCTATGCAGTGGCTGATGACCAGCCACGTAAGAAGATATCATCGACATCACAACAGTAGTGGCCATATCTGGCAGGGGCGGTATAAAAGCTTTCTGGTTCAGGATGATGAGCATTTGCAGGCCGTTACTCGATATGTTGAACGAAATCCCGTCACTGCTGGGATGGTCAGTCGTGCAATAGAATGGGCATGGTCATCCCATGCTGAAAGATTGGGAGAGACGGACAAGAGAATCGTCTCTGAATTGCCGCTGCCTTTCGCGGGAAACTGGGAGGAATTCGTTAATGCGGAGATGTCGGAAAAGGAACAGCAGACGTTTGCTGAGAGCATAACCCGACAGGCCCCGTTCGGAAGCATGGAATGGCGGCAGAAGATGTGCGAGAAATTTGGACTTGAATCGACAATAAGAGCAAAAGGGAGACCAAAGAAGATGAAAAAGTAGCCTTTCCCCTTTTCCTTTCTCACCCTTTTCCTTTTCTCATCATCGTTCGGCCCTTCGGTGGGGTAAGGCTTCCGACTCTCGATGTCGGCTTGTTTCCAGTTACCGGATCGCGGCGGTAACTTCCACACCTACTATGGCCTCTGCTGACTCCTGCCTCATCACGACAGCTGTTACCAGATGCCGCGCCAAAATAACAATCCGGCTCGTGAAGCAGGTCTCCTAAGGATAAGAACGTGATCTGTCACTACTTGGGCCGCAGCATTTACCGCTTCTCCTGAATCCATGGGCTTCGTCATGTTGTGCTGACTTACCCGGATAACGGCCTTATCAGGTTGTTGAAAAACAACCTGTGGAGCCCATGGATGGGCGACCAAAATCAAGGACGGATTTTTTAAGTCCTTGTTTTTGTGAGAGAGACGGAAATCGCATTTTCGGCTCGCGTCGTTGAAAAGGCCCAGGAAGGGACTTTTTCAACATCCTGTTATATGCTGTTTCTGTTCGTCGGCTCATAGCTTTGCACTCAGGCTTCCTCCAGACACCTCCTCGCGGAAACGCCCTTGCCGTCGGCTAGTACTTTGAGATAGTGTTAATAGATATCAACACAACAGGATTCTACGTACAGGGGACTTGCACCCCATAAGATCACGCCCATGCCGGGCGTACACAATGCGCTGAAGCAGAAATCTGCCCAATAGCCTCGCAAGCTCGGCATTCGTCAGATTCTGCTTAGCTTTAATCGTTAGGAGGGGAACCTTATGTCTTCAGCAACAATCACGGATCAAAATAAAAATAATGATAAAGTTTCAAGCTTTAGCATATTTGAGAGAATCCTTCTCTCAATAGGAGTAGCTACAATTCTCTACAAGCTTTTCCCTATAATTACTTATTTTTATCAATTGGCTAATTATTTGAAAAAACTATTTTCATCATATAAGTCATTACCTTTGTTCTCATATGATTCTCAAGTAGGATTTTTGATTATTCTTCTTTTATCACTGCTTTTAGTATCTAAAACAGGTGGATTTTATTTAAATAAAGAAAAAAGATATAAAAAAGTTGAACTTTTAGCTGCGTCATGTCTTGTTGTTTTTTATCGTTTTATTTTTCCAGCAATAAGTCATTTTTATCCAAAAATACACATATTATTAGATATAAATTCACTACCATATATATTTGTATTTATCAGGTTGCCATTGTTTTTATCATTATATGCAATAGTTAATTTTCTTATAGGACTTAACAAGCAGGGAGCTCCTAACACATAAATCAACCGGACGGAAAATACGTCTATTTTTGGCCGAAAAACAAAATCTAAATTGCGGTGGTGGCCGAACCTTCGCGTCGCCGCCGGTTATCATGAACCGTTAAATCAAAGGAAATATTAATATGCTATCAATTGTATCTAGTTTGCTGACAATTAAGCCAAAAATTAAGATTGATGGTAGCAAATTAATAGCAAAGACTTCACCAATGATTTTAGCTTTATCCTTATATTTTCGGAATAAAGTTGTAACAATTGATCGTAGAAAAAAATTGGTCAAAATTGATAGCACTTGGTTTTGGGTATTCAAAAATTCAACCATCATTCCATTTCAACAAATTGAGGGGATAACTTATAAATATGACAACTTTTGGTTTGATTTCAGTCTAAATTTGGGAACAAAAGATCAGGTTGAAGAATTCACCGTATCACTAAAACTGACAGGTTCAGATCAGACTATCAAATTATTTTCTTTTGTTGGGGAAGGCATTGTAAATGCACCAATTAATGACTATGAAGAATTTGACCTTAGTGGAAATCAAGAATCTTCTTCAAAAAATTACGTTGAACTAGTCATGAAATTTACTGAAAAAAAATTGATCTAATCGGGTAGCCGGGGGGGGGGTATTTTTCCCCCAGCCCCCACACCACCCGGCATGCGGGTCCGCACCGGGCGGTTCGATGATGTTACCGGGCCGTAGCCGGGCCGTAGCCGGGCCGTAGCCGGGCCGTAGCCGGGCCGTAGCCGGGTAATGACGCTGTACCCACAGTTCTTTGACAGATACAAGACCTTGCTCCTTCAGCCATTGGTTGGTCAGTCCGGAATGGGCGGCAAGTCTGCGGGACATGGCCCACGGACCGTTGCGATTCAGACCGGCTCGTATGGCGGTGCCGAGTTCGGTACCGAGTTTGAGCAGGTTGCGAATCTTGGTGCGGCATCTGCGCCACTGTTTCCAGTAGCATAACCGCACCCGCCGCCGTATCCAGCCGTCAATCTCCGGGATGTCGCGGTAGGCTTCGGAGATGCCGAAGTAGCCCATCCAGCCCCGGATATAGGTGGACAGTTTGTGCAGCCGGTATGCCATGGAGACAAACCAGCTGCGTCCGGTGTAGCGTTTGACGCAGCGACGAAATTCTTTGTACGCCTTGTCACACCAGACGATCTTGCCACCCTTGAAGGCAAAACCAAGAAAGTCAAGTTGAGAAGATGGAATAACCCGACTCTTGGATTCGTTGACCGTCAGCTTGAGATGAGAGCTCAGATAGTTTCTGATACTCTTCATGACCCGTTCGCCTGCACGCCGACTTTTCACCAGAATGACGAAGTCGTCGGCGTAACGGACAAACTTGTGGCCACGTTTCTCAAGCTCTTTGTCCAGATGATCGAGGAGAATGTTGGAGAGCAACGGAGACAAGGGACCGCCTTGTGGAACCCCCTTGCGGATTGTCTCCAATCTGCCGTTCACCTTCACCCCGGCTCGCAGATATCTGCCGATCAGGCAAAGAATCCGTTTGTCGTGCACCTTGCGCCCTACCATGGTCATGAGCAGGTCATGGTTGACCGTATCAAAGAACTTGGCAAGGTCGATATCCACGGCAACACGGTAGCCCTGTTGCAGATACGTCCGCACTTGGCGTACCGCCTGATGCGCACTGCGACCGGGACGAAAACCGAAACTTGATGCAGAGAAATCCGGATCAAAGATCGGTGTGAGCACCTGGGCAATAGACTGCTGGATCAGCCGGTCGAGCACGGTGGGAATCCCCAGCGGACGCACACCGCCCGTAGGTTTCGGAATCTCCACCCGCAAAACCGGCTTGGGTTGGTAGGTACCTGTAGCAAGCGATGCACGGATATCCGCCCACAAAGGACGCACTTGATCAGAAAAGTCGTCAATGGTAATCCCATCGACACCGGCAGCCCCCTTGTTGGCGCGCACCCGTTTCCATGCCGATTGCAGATTCTCGTGGGAGAGCATCCGTTCCAATAAGCACTGCTCGAAAGGGAGTTGATCCATGACGCGCTGTCCCGGCATTTCCCCGGTCGGGTTCTGTATGTCGGACAAGCTCATGGGACTCCTTTTCTCATCATCGTTCGGCCCTTCGGTGGGGTAAGGCTTCCGACTCTCTATGTCGGCTTGTTTCCAGTTACCGGATCGCTTGGCGGTAACGTCCACACCTACTATGGCCTCTGCTGACTCCTGCCCGATCACCCGGCATGTTGCCATGCAGGGCGCAGCTTACAAATTTCGCAAGCGGCAAGCCGGACAGGTCTCCTAAGGATAAGAACGTGATCTGTCACTACTTGGGCCGCAGCATTTACCGCTTCTCCTGAATCCATGGACTTCGTCATGTTGTGCTGACTTACCCGGATAACGGCCTTATCAGGTTGTTGAAAAACAACCTGTGGAGCCCATGGATGGGCGACCAAAATCAAGGACGGATTTTTTAAGTCCTTGTTTTTGTGAGAGAGACGGAAATCGCATTTTCGGCTCGCGTCGTTGAAAAGGCCCAGGAAGGGACTTTTTCAACATCCTGTTATATGCTGTTTCTGTTCGTCGGCTCATAGCTTTGCACTCGGGCTTCCTCCAGACATCCCCTCACGAAGATGCCCTTGCCGTCGGCTAGTACTTTAAGGTATCGTTAAGAAATATCAACGATACTGGATTCTACGTACAGGGGACTTGCACCCCATAAGATCACGCCCATGCCGGGCGTACACAATTCACTGCACTGGATTTTTACTCCGCTGCGCTCCGTAAAAACAAGTGAGTTCAAGCGTTAGCACTAGAAGGAAGTAGCGTGAAGTTAGAGTCAATCAATCTCTCTGCTTGGCAAAAAGAATTTGTTGATGGATTTGCTAGTTCTGATCGACAGAGGAGTGTATTGATTGCAGCTGCAGGCACCGGGAAAACTGTTGCGTCTCTAAAAGCTGTAGAAGAGCGACTGAAGGTCCGCCCTACAGGAAAAATTATTGTCGTTTCTGATCGTCTAGCTCTCCGAGACCAATGGAGTCATGCAGCAAATAGCTATGGCATTGCAATAAAGAGCGAGTTAAATGGCGGGCCAGTTTTGGAGGGCATATCTACTACTTATCAATCCCTGGCTAATAAAGAGCACTTAAGTGTAATCGAAGAAATAGCGTCTCGTGGAAGCCTCTTGATGATTGTCGATGAGGCGGATCGCTTCCAGAAAAAGGCAGTTACTCTTTGCGAGCAGCTGCTGGGCATGGATCGCCGCAATCAATGCCTTTTTGTTTCCCGTCAACCCTTGCTCGGTTTAGAAGCTGAAGATACCTACAAGTTTGGCCATGAATATCTTTTTGAGCCAAAACTAATTCACCTCCCAAGCACTCAGATCCAAATAGCTAGGTTTGCGCCAAGTATCGGGTTACTCAATGAATTGAGGTTGCGCACCACCAACCTAGATCAAATGAGTTGGCGCGAGTTTGAAGTACTGGTTTCCGAATTACTAGAATCTGACGGTTATGAAATTGAACTTATGTCAGGCACTAAGGATGGTGGCGTTGATGTTGTTGCTTACAAAGACTTAGGGGAAGCTGGACTATTCAAAACGCTTTGGCAGGCCAAGAAATACAAGACCTCGAGAAAAATCGGTATTGAAACAATGCGAGAACTCGCCGATGTGCGTAACGAACACAATGCAAGTAAGGCTTTCATAGTTACTTCCAGTTATTTAACTGCTGGAGCGCTCGCTCGCGTGCAACGCGATGAGTATGTTTTAGGCAAAGTGGATCGAGATGACCTCCAAGCATGGATACATCGAAAACTCTACGAATGAGTGCTAACAAGGTGGTCAACTCCGCTCACTGTCGTTCGCTCGGACGCGCTGGCGCGCGCCGGTTACCTCAGCGTTATGTGTCAGGAAAAAAAATGAGGAGTGAGTTTCAATTTTTCATGGGGAACAAAGATCAAGATGATTTTCTTGAATTTGCTGAAGCTTATGTAGACGAGATTGATAAGTCTCCAAAAGCATGTTGGAAGCTATTCATTGATGATTGCTATATTCAATTTATCCCGAGTCGAATCCATGATGGCGACTTAATCTCAGGAAGGATTGCAATCGCAACACATGGTTTGGATAAAGAGCCAACCTGTGAGAAAAGAGCGGAAGCAGAAAAAATTTACAAAAAATTTAGAAATTGGTTGAAAAAAACATATACGAACAAAATGACTTGTCGAAACATTTACAGACCTGAAAGTGCCCAGTTATCCAAACATTTATGGGTTGGCCCAGATGCAAAAAAATGGAAACAAGAAAACGAGGGTTGCTTAAAGCAAATTCCTGGTGGGTTTGTTGTGTTTGAATTCACTGAGGACACATAACGAATAAGGATAGATAGCGCGAGGAACGAGCCGTGATCTTATCCTGTGGTTGGACAAGCCCGGCCGTAATAGAGATAAAGAAAATATATCGGATTGGTTTTGATAGGTCAGAAGGCCTTGGATTTGGCCGTGTTTTTTCAGGGCGAGCGGGGGCCGTTCACCTCTTTTGAAGCTAGCAAAATACGACGTAGATTCTATTTTTCACCGGGGTTTAAGAACCTCCTTCTTTTGTGGTGAGCGCAATGCGATGCCGGAGATACGACTTAACCGGTCAGATAGGCCGGTCGTCGAAAAGCGATAATCTTCATCGCAGCTTTGCAGTGCGGACAGCGAAACACCGGTCGAGGTCGTACGGGAAAGGGGTCGATCATGACGCGTAAAACGAACTGCACCAATCGCAAGACCCGTTTGGCATTGCCGTGCAGAAAACCGTAATCCCGAACTCGGCGAAGCCCCTTGGGGAGCACATGCTGGAACGTTCCATCGACGCAAGCTGAAAACATAATGTCCGTTTTGCTCACAACATCAACCCCTTGAAAATCTGCTCCTTGTTTTGGTCGCCCATCGATAGACTCCACAGGCTGCTTTCTTCAACACTCTGAGGTAAAAATGCACTACAGCGAAGTCAAAGCGAATGACGTTCCTATTGCTCTCCTGCTTGAAGCGGATCCTTCAGAGCACATAATCCGTTCGTATCTTGATGACTCATGGTGCTTTGTCGCCACGCTTGATGGGCAAGTCGTCGGTGCCTGTATCGCCAAAACCATCGGCACCGGCATTGCGGAGATTTTTAACATTTCGGTGTATCCAGAGTTTCAAAAACGGGGGATCGGTTCCGGGTTATTGCGGTTTTCATTGCAGGCATTGGCAGATAAAAAGATAAAGCGGGTAGAGCTGTCGACCGGGACGTTCGGCTACCAACTGGCCTATTATCAAAGAGCTGGCTTCAGAGTCGAGACTGTGGTCAAAGATTATTTTTTAAAAACTTACCCCGAGCCGATCATTGAAAACGGTATCCAACTCAAAGACATGCTAAGGTTATACATCTCCCTTGAACCCTGCCCATGAGTACGTGGTTCAAATTCCACACACCACGAACCACCATCGGCTAGGCCATTCCGGCCCCCTCGGCCTTAACCTGACGGTAAAATCATGCCACCAAACAAAGATTACTGGTTCAACGAAGGGTCCAAGAAATTATTTACGCACCCCCTGTTGAAAGATTGGCTGACACGCATCGAGGCCGATGCCAACATTGTTGACCTGGGCTGTGGGTATGGACGCCTTACCCCTGAACTTCAAAAGCTGGGGTTCACCTGTCTTTATGGATACGATTTCAGCTTGCCGCTCATCCAAAGAGCCCGCCAGGAAAATCCAGCGGCCTCTTATACGACAGATATTGCTGCCCTGACCGCCAGGGACTATGATCTGGTGATCTGTTTTGCTCTGTTCACCTGTTGCCCCTCTGATGCGGAGCAATCACAGCTCGCGTCATTGATTGACACGATCACGGAGCAAGGTGCAACGCTGTACATCAGCGATTACGAAACCGACGACAATCCACATTACGGCGCGCGCTATGAGCAGAGGGAATTGAATTGCTACGGCTGCTTCAAGTCGGGCACGGCAACGTTTCGCCACCATGATGCAGGTCATTTTGATCGCCTTTTCCAAGACTGGGACAAGACGGCGGAAAGAACGTTGGTGGGTCGCACCCTTAACGGCAACCCCATTACCATGCATCAATATTTATTCACAAAAAAACAGGCCGACAATGGCACATAGTCGATGCTTGACGGGCACCGCCGGTGCGTAACGCCATGTAAAGGAGCGACAAGATAAATGACAGAATGGGATCTGCCGGAAGTTTATCATTTCAACGAAAGGGCTGTCCGCTATGGACGATGCGGCAACGGGCCTCCTGTTGTCCTGGTTCATGGTACCCCCTGGTCGTCCTTCAACTTGCGTCATTTGATTGCATCGTTATCAAAAGACTTCGCGGTCTATTATTATGATCTTATCGGCTATGGTCAGTCGGAGAAATCGCCCGGTGATGTTTCGCTTGGGATACAGAACCAGGTACTGAATGCGCTTTTAGACCATTGGGGGCTTCAGCACCCAGCCATAATCGGCCATGACTTCGGCGGCACGACAGTTCTTCGCACGCACCTCATCAATGGTCGCAATTTCGATAAAATCGTCCTGATTGATCCCGTCGTGATTTCTCCGTGGGGTTCGCCCTTCTTCCAGCATGTCAAAACCCACGAGGCTGCTTTTGCCGGTGTTCCGGATTATATTCATGAGGCCATCGTTCGCGCCTATATCACTACGGCTGCGCATATTCCCATAGATGCTAAAACTCTGGAGAGGACCATCTCTGCGTGGACAGGAGCGGACGGCAAGGCTGCGTTTTACCGGCAAATCGCCCAGGCGAACTCAGGGTATACGGACGAGGTGCAGCCCCTTTACGCCCAGATTACGCGACCGATTTTGATCCTGTGGGGACGTGAGGACCAGTGGATACCGATGGAACAGGGGAAAGTTTTACAGGACATGATTCCAGGCTCATCATTCCATGTCATCCCCGACGCCGGACATCTGGTGATCGAAGAGAAACCCGATCAGCTTATTGAAAAGATTCTTCCCTTTTTCGAAACCACGCATTACGTAGCAAGAGAAACGAAAGATACTCCGCCCTATCGATAACGGGCTCTGATTCAAGGAGATAGAATTTCATGACGATCCATTTTACTGAAAAACAGGGGCAATACTTGGCCTTCATTGAAAACTACAGCACGATGCACGGTTGTGCGCCGGCGGAAGCGGACTTTCAGCGTTTTTTTCAAACGACGCCGCCAACGGTTCACCAAATGATCCTGCGACTCGAAGAGAATGGATTGATCAGTCGGGTTCCGGGACAGGCGCGGTCCATTCGGCTGCTGATCGATCCGGATAAGCTTCCACGTCTAAAATAAACGGGCAGACCGGCTTTGAACCGGTCCCCCGTAAAATCTTTCATGATTGAGGAGAGGGATTGAGCTCTCTGGCGCTCGTTTTGGCAATCCTGTCGTCAACGCGGGGCGTCCCATGTCTCACACCATCCTCTCACCCCAGAATTTGTCAATTTTAGCACCAATCAGCATGATCATTAATTGCCGAACCGTGCTTTCCCGCGTCCAAGGGCTCAGAAGAGCAGCCCGTCAGGATACCTTCCGTCATTTGCGCAACTTCTTGCAGATCGGCTTCATTGGGTCGATTTCTGATGTCACCTAACCGACCGCCGAGGGAGAGCTCTTTGAGTTTGCCGTGAAATTCACCAACGATATGCCAGGAATTCATCACTTCAATGCCGAGGTGATCAAAAAACTGTTTTAGCCAGAGCGTTGTGGGGTAGGCTTCGTTGATGCCGGTGTGGGTGCCGCCATAAGTGCAATAGGTTACGGCTTTAATATGGTTTCGTCTTGGGGCATTCAGCGGCAATTTACCCTTCGCCCGGTATGCCGTGCAGGCGTTCCCGATTAGCGACATCAGCGGCTTGCCCGGCAACCAGTGATAAACACCTGAGCCGATGAAGATAAAATCATAGTCTAAAAAATTCACTTCCAGCCCTTTTTTAGCCTCTACGGTGTCAACATGATGGCCTGATTCTTCGGCGACCCGTCCAATCGTGTTGGCAACCTTGGCCGTATTGCCCGTTGCCGAAAAATACATGTTTAAAATCTTCATTGTCTTCCTCCCCTATTAAGTTTAGTACCTAAACTAGTTGGGTAAAAAATTTTCTCAGAATCGAGAAAAGGTTTTTACCAACTGTTCCAGCCCCTGTTCCAAGTGCAATAAATCCTGTTTCGACTGATCGAGATTATCGGCGACAAAGGCTTCAAAAATTTCCTGGTGAAACCGCGCATGCCCTTCAAAGGCAACAACACCTTCTTGGGTCAAGGTGATGGAATAACTTCGTTTATCAGGACCATGACCTGATTTCTGAACCAGTCCCAATTTGCTCAGTTTTGCGATCTTTTGTGAGATAGCTCCTTTGGTAACGGACAGATGCTTTGCCAGCTCAGTCGTATTTGTTTCACCAAATGTTCCAATGGCCTCGATCAGGTGAATCTCGACACAATGCAATTTATGATTAGAACCAAATGTGCGCGGGGCAGCCTCCAGCTGAGTATAGATTTTTGACAACTCACTGACACGCGCGATGATTGCTCTAAACGTCTCTTCGTTTTTGTTCATGCAAATTGTTTAGCACCTATACAAAATGGCGTCAACAGAAAAACAAAAATTCCCCCGCCCCCTTGCAAACACAAAAAAAGAGGCGACCAGCATCTGCTGGTCGCCTCTTTGATCGTACTTATTTATGGACAGGTGATCAGTCCGTGTTCATCATGCGCATTTTTTTACGCAGACGACGTTGAGCTTCTTTTTCCTTACGCTTGCGTTTTACGCTCGGTTTCTCGTAAAACTTGCGCTGCTTCATTTCACGGAAAAGTCCCTCTTGTTGCAATTTACGCTTAAGAACGCGAATCGCCTTTTCAACGTTGTTGTCAAGAACTTGAATTTCCACGAAAAATCACCTCACTTTCCTTGTTTACATATCCCGGCATGAGTCATGTCGGAACGCGGATAGTAGCGTCAACAGTTACAAAAGTCAAGTTGATTTATTGGCCATTCCCTGTCAAAAAGATAGGTTAAGTATTTAATTTATGCTATGTTGCACGTCTGAATCTGCTGTTAAAAAACAGCCATTCATAAAGAACACGGATGTTCTATGTCTTTGTATTACATGCGCACTTTATTAGTCAAAAATACACCGTCGTTACTGACAGGACTGTTTTTTGTCGTTCTGTCTGTCGCGTGTCGGCGTCTACTCGACCTGCCAACCTCTCCGTGGACCATCCACCTGTTTCCGTTTTTACTGGGACTGCTGCTTCCACTGCCGATTCGACGTCACAACAGTCGCCGGCGTAGTCGCATATTGACAGATGACAGTCATTTCCTGCGCTTGTATCACACCGCTCCAATCATGCTGCACAGCATGGACAATCATGGAAAAATCCTCCACGTCAGCGATCACTGGCTACGTGTTCTCGGCTATGAGCGCCACGAAGTTCTCGGCCGATGTATCAATGAGTTTTTCAACGAGGAGTCGCGTCGACGCGGCCGCGATGAAATTCACGCAAAACTGGTCATTTCGGGCTCAGTCAAGGATGTCCCCCTTCAGATGATCAGCAAGCAGGGCGTGGTTCACGAGATACTGCTGTCTGCCACAGCACACTACAATGTCAACGGCGCATTTCTGTGCAGCCAGGTAGTGATGGTGGACATGACAGAGAAGCAACGCGATGAACAGCGCATCCGCCAGCTAGCCTATGAAGATACGTTGACCCAGTTACCAAATCGCAGCGGACTGGAAATTCTGTTGCGCCAAGCCCTGAAAATCAGCCAGACGGACAACACGCCGCTAGCAGTGTTTTCTTTGGATCTGGATCATTTCAAACAGATCAACGACACACTGGGTTCCAAAGTCGGCAATCAGGTGCTGGAACAGGTCGCTCAACGCCTCAAAGAACACATCAATGACCATCAAATCGTGGCTCGGCTCGGCGGCGATGAATTTGTCATTGTCATTCCGGACAAAACCAATGCATCGGCATTGCGCCTCAATGCCGACATTCTCCTCAAACGTCTGAGCGAGCCCCTGACAATCAACCATCAGGAACTGTTTACCAGTGTCAGTATCGGCATCGCCATTGCTCCGCAAGCGGGAGCTGATGCCGACACCCTGCTCAGCAACGCCAACCAGGCCATGTACCAGGTGAAGCGCAACGGTCGCAACGATTACGCCTTTTTCACTCGACAGATGTCTGAACAAGCCCTGCGGAACCTGCAGATAGAAACCGATTTGCGCCGGGCGGTTGAAAATAACGAACTTGAGTTGTTTTATCAGCCACAAACATGCAGCAAAGACGGCAAAGTTACCGGGCTTGAAGCCTTGATCCGCTGGCGGCATCCCCAGCTCGGCCTGTTGCCACCGATGCAATTCATCCCCATTGCTGAAAGCAGTGGCCAGATCATCCAGGTCGGGCATTGGGTCTTTCGCCAGGCATGCCAGCAAGCCCAAGCCTGGAAGCGCCAGGGATGGGACGAGTTGCGCGTGGCCATCAATATTTCACCACGCCAGTTTCAGGACATCCACTTCATTGACAAGGTCGATGCCATCATCGAAGAGACCGGCATTGATCCTTCGCGTATTGAGTTGGAGATTACCGAAACGATTCTGATGGATTCAAGCCAACTGAGCCTCAACACGCTGACGGATCTCAAAGTCCGTGGTTTTACCGTTGCCATTGATGACTTCGGCACCGGCTATTCGTCACTGATGTATCTGAAAAACTTCCCGATTGACCGTCTGAAAATCCCCCGGGAATTTATTATGGATATTGAAGACAGCATCGATAAAAGCTGTGTTGTCGAAGCGATTATTGCCCTGTCGCAATCCCTCAAGCTTGGACTGGTTGCGGAAGGAGTTGAAACCCGTAATCAGCTCGATTTTTTGCTTGAGCGCTGCCACTGCAGCATCCAGGGCTATTACTTTGCCAGCCCCATGACGTTACTGGCCGTTAATCACTATATCAGCGAAAACCGCGATCAACACAGCTCTTTCAACACGTCTCTTTCGACCAACACCGCCAGCACTGCCGCAGTCAGTTCTTGACCATGGGCATCCAGGCCCTGATCTTCCATGGCACTGGCCAAGCCCTGAAACGCAACGTTCATCAAATTTTTCTGCATCAAATTCATCATCACCGGCTTTGATTCACCAAAAACATGCATGGCCAAAGCATCGCGACAATCCGCAGCACTGGTGGACGTGATGGAGCGACACAGCAGAGGACGCACCGGATAGATGCTGCAACTGCCGGACTCATCGAGGAACACACAATTTTTTCGCACGGCAATGCGCTCATCATCATCCAGACCACTAATCGCAATACGCAGAGCTTTCATCCGTTGCTTCAAATCACGCAGCTCAGCCGCGCTGCGGGTTTTCTGCAAATAGTCGGCAATATTAACCGCTTCCGGTCGCAACACGGCCACATTCACCCGACAACAACTACCACAACCGGCCTGACAGGCAACACGACAACGATCTTCATGAGTAAGACGTCGTTCTAAATCGTCTTCAACCCGATCAATCAAATGCTGCATTGCCTTTTTAGAATTACTATTTCTCTCAAAATCAGCTAGGTACGGTTTAACCATATGGCGTATCTGCCTGTGATAAGAGATAAAATCGAAGCTATCCATAGACCCTCCAGAGAAAAATAAAATAACAGTGTTCGATTCAGTATAACTAAAAGTTCGCGATCCTCAACAGCCACCAGCAACTCTTTTACCCGGCAAGGCCTCTGTTTTGCAGAACAGAGGCCAGAGACAAATGAGAGCCCCATAAATTAAATCGTCCGGCTATGGTTTACTTTCCCCGTGTGCCTCCCTATATTATCCTGATGACTTAACCAACAAGGAGCCTACACATGTTCAGACATTTACTGATGTTACTTATCGCCTTACCGCTACTTTCTTCCTGCGGTTACAACCAGATTCAAAGCAATGAAGAAGCGGTGTTCAGTGCTTGGGGCGATGTTGAAGCCACGTACCAACGCCGTGCCGACCTGATCCCCAACCTGGTGGAAACGGTGAAAGCCTATGCCGCCCACGAGCAGGAGACCCTGCAGAAAGTGACCGCAGCACGTGCCACGGTGGGTAAAACAACGTTGACCACCAGTGATCTCGGTAATGCCGCTCAGATGCAGCAATTCATGCAGGCCCAGCAACAGATGTCCGGAGCCCTGTCGCGTCTGCTGGTGGTGGCTGAGCGCTATCCCGACCTCAAAGCCAGCCAGAACTTCCGTGACCTGCAACATCAGCTCGAAGGCACGGAAAACCGCATCAACGTGGCCCGCCAGCGCTACAACGATGCTGTGCAGCGTTTCAACACCTCCATCCGCACCTTCCCCGGCAACATCACCAACAACCTGCTCCTGAAATTGGATCGCAAGGAGCCGTTTAAAGCCGCTCCCGGCAGCGAGGTTGCTCCGCAGGTGAAATTCTGATGCGTTATCTATGGCTTATCTTGTTCAGCCTGCTGCTGTGCGGCACGTCCACGCTGCATGCCTTTGAGGTGCCACCCTCGCAGGGCTATGTCACCGACTTAGCTCAGCTCATCGACACCTCTACAGAGCGTAAGCTGGAACAGTACCTGCGCGACTTTGAAAACACCGACTCCACCCAACTGGTCGTGCTGACCATCCCTGATCTCGACGGACTACCGGTGGAACAGGCGGCACTGGAAGTGGCGGAACAATGGCAGATCGGTCAACGCGAACACGACAACGGTGTGTTGTTGCTGGTCGCCCGTGATGACCGCAAGGTGCGCATTGAGGTTGGTATGGGGCTTGAAGGCCGACTGACCGACCTGCTCGCCGGCCGGATTGTTGATCAGGAGCTGCTGCCCCGCTTTCGCCAGGGCAAATATTCCGACGGCATTGTTGCCGGGGTCTTTGCCATCAGTGATGCGGTACGCGGAGAGTACAAAGGCAATGGCGGCGACAAAAAGCGCGACCGCAATCCGTTTGGACTGCTGTTCTTTCTGCTGTTTGTTCTGCCGATTTTCCTGCCGGGACGACGCCGTTCCTTATTCTGGTTTGGTGGCTTCGGCGGAGGCGGCGGCCGGGGCGGCTTTGGTGGCGGCGGATTCAGCGGAGGAGGAGGCGGTTTCGGTGGCGGCGGCGCCTCGGGGAGCTGGTAGATGACAACGACTCATTCTGACGAAGGACACGATAACGTCATGACTTCAACTTCTGTGACTCTCAGCGAAGCTCAGCAAAACGAGATTCGCCAGGCCGTGGCGCAAGCCGAATCCAATACCAGCGGCGAAATTGTCCCCTTAATTGTCCCTTGTGCCGGCGACTACGAACACGTTGAAATCCGCTTTGGTGCATTTTTGAGTATGGCGCTGACTCTCCTCACCTTATGGTGGGCTCCGATGATTCCCCTATGGGGTATTGCTGGCGTGATGGCGGCGAGCTACCTGCTCGGCCGTCTGGTTGTCCGAATCACGCCGGGCCTGAAACACTTTCTCGTTGGCAAGGCAACAATGAACGACACGGTGAGCGAAAAAGCGTTCTCCCTGTTTATCCAGCAGGGGCTGCATTATACGCGCGACGCCACCGGCATCCTCATTCTGGTGTGTCTGTTTGAAAAGCGGGTGGAGATTCTCGCCGACCGCGGCATTAACGAAAAAGTGGATCACCAGCAATGGCAACAGGCGGTGGACACCATTGTCGACGGTCTGCATCAAGGCACCATGGTGAAAAGCCTGTGCCAGGCGATAGAATCCTGTGGTACACTTTTAGCTGAACACTGTCCACAGAGAGAAGATGATGAGAACGAACTTCCCGATCTCATCGTCCACTAGCCCCCCCCTGACACAAGCTGAAAGGAACAACCATGAAGATAAAATATTTCATTCTGGTTGCTGCAATGGTTCTGCTGGCCAGCATCAGCTGGGCCAACACTCCATGCCCCAAACAAATGGGCAACTGTCCGAAGATGACTGGCGAATGCCCGAAAGTTCAGACCCAGAACTGCGCCAACTGTCCCAAAGCTCAAACTCAGGACTGTGCAACCTGCCCGATGGCCAAAAAAATGAACTGTGCTAATCCTCCGGCAAACTGCCCGAAAGCAAAAGCAGCTCAGGCTGCTGAGTAGTACAATGAAAAACAGCGACAAAGGCCCCGAACTTCTTACAGGTTCGGGGCCTTTTTTGTTTTCCATCGCTGACGAATGGCATCCTGAAACCTGTAGCGTCAGCCCAGCGCCACTTCAGATTCCATCCGTTCACACAACTTGCTATCCACGTGACGCGGGCGTCCGAGCTCGCACGTCAGCAGCGTTATCGGTCGTCGCCATAGACCGACTATAGCTCATCCCTCTGCCTTGCTGACGTAAAAAATCTCACGCAACACCTCTCGTTCATCTGATTCATAACAACCCCAATGCACCCTATCGAGTTTCCTCACTTCATTCTCTTACACCGCGATGTCGGCAAAACTCGCCCTGTCTGCATTAGTCCTCAAACAGGTTGCCGACAACCATCGCACTGACCGTTCTCTTCGTTCGGCGCTGCTGAACGGGAAGGCTGGGCTGCTCAATAATACACGACTGCAGGGCGGGCACCGTCCCGCCCGTTTGATCGGTACCACACCAGAGATAGAGCGCGACTGAAGATTGTTATCACGGTTTTGCGCCAAAGGAGATGAGTCGCAGGATTCGTCGACCTAAAGGGCGACGAGCCGAATCTGTGAAGCATAACGGAAACAGACTCATTGTCGGCTAATCTGAGGGTCAGGAGGTGTTCTGCTGGTTTTTGCATCCTTTTGAGCGGCCAGTCAAAAGGGTGTCGGCTGCCGGGACGAGACCCGGCGACCTTGGCTTTGACCTTCAGTGGTTCGTCATTCGGAACTGATCGCTCTGGCAAACTTCATCCGTTCTCATAGTTGGTGCCCACGTGACGCGGGCTTCCGCGCCCGCACGTCGGGGCACTTTTGCGTCGACAAAAGTACCGCAAAATCGACTCCCAAGGGGCTGTCATCAATCAGCCTTCACGGAGTTGTTGCGGATCTTTTTCACGTCAGCAGCGTTATCGGTCGTCGCCATAGAACGACTATAGCTCCTCCCTCTGCCTTGCTGACGCAAAAAATCTCACGCAACACCTCTCGTTCATCTGATCAATAACAACCCCATTGCACCCTATCGGGTTCCCTCTCTCCATTCTCTTACATCGCAATGTCGGCAAAACTCGCTGACGCTCAAACAGGTTGCCGACAACCATTGCGCTGACGTTCATTGCGTTCGGTGCTGCTGAACGGGAGGGCTGGGCTGCTCAATAACAAACCCAGGCAAGGGCGGGCACCGTCCCGCCCGTTTGATCGGGGCCACGGAAAGAATAGAGCAATGCGTAAACCTGTTATCAACGTTTTACGCCAAAGCTGATGAGACGCACGATTCGCCGACCTAAAGGGCGGCGAGCCGAATCTGTGAAGCATAACGGAAACAGACCCATTGTCGGTTAATCTGAGGGTCAGGAGGTGTTCTGCTGGTTTTTGCATCCTTTTGAGCGGCCAGTCAAAAGGGTGTCGGCTGCCGGGACGAGACCCGGCGACCTTGGCTTTGACCTTCAGTGGTTCGTCATTCGGAACTGATCGCTCTGGCAAACTTCATCCGTTCTCATAGTTGGTGCCCACGTGACGCGGGCTTCCGCGCCCGCACGTCGGGGCACTTTTGCGTCGACAAAAGTACCGCAAAATCGACTCCCGTCATTGCACCCTATCGGGTTCCCTCTCTCCATTCTCTTACATCGCAATGTCGGAAAAACTCGCTACCGCTCAAACAGGTTGCCGACAACCATTGCGCTGACGTTCATTGCGTTCGGTGCTGCTGAACGGGAGGGCTGGGCTGCTCAATAACAAACCCAGACAAGGGCGGGCACCGTCCCGCCCGTTTGATCGGGGCCACGGAAAGAATAGAGCAAGGCGTAAACCTGTTATCAACGTTTTACGCCAAAGCTGATGAGACGCACGATTCGCCGACCTAAAGGGCGGCGAGCCGAATCTGTGAAGCATTACGGAAACAGACGCATTGTCGGTTAATCTGAGGGTCAGGAGGTGTTCAAGCTGGTTTTTGCATACTTTTGAGCGGCCAGTCAAAAGGATGTCGGCTGCCGGGACGAAACCCGGCGACCTTGACCTTGACCTTGACCTTGACTTTGACTTTGACTTTGACTTTGACTTTGACTTTGACTTTGACCTTAAGATTTCAACCGACAAACCATCCGTCATCAAAAAACTCAACTAATCCGCAAAGCATCCTGATAATAATTCCACTGCCGCGCCCCCCCCTGCCACCCCGGCAGCAACAAGGTATAGAGACGTGTCATCCGGTCTTCAATGGCAACCAACCGCTGAGCCAACGCCAGTTTTTCCGGCTGACCAGCGTAAAACTGCCGCAGACGGACGGAGACCCGTGACAGATTACCCAACACTGGACGATCCATCATCTTGCGCGTTTGCGACAAAAATGCCTCGCCACGGGTCGTGGCACCAAGCAAGGTCAGGTAAGGCGTACCCCATTGCGCCAACTGATCAATCAGTGCGTCATCCACGCCACTGAGCAGATGACACAGAATACGCTGGACACGGGTGCGGGTCAGATGGCGAGCCTTAATCGCATCAACCAGTTCCTGATAACTCCGGGCATTCACAGCGGCGTGCAGCATCCGTTCAGCCCAGCCCGGCGGAGCAAGGTAAGAGGTGTCCTGCTCCTCCAAGGTCAGGCATGCCTGAGCCAGCATGGCAAACCACCGCCCCTCATCCACAATCATACCTGATTGTTGAGCGTCATTGAGCATCGTCTCAGCCACGCCAGGAACCAGACCGGCAATAGAATTTCCCTGCATCATCTGCTGACGAATGGCTGTCGCACTGGCAAAACCACCACCGTCAAGTCCGGCATCATGATAGCCATGGCCTTGACGCTGAATGGTGAACGGCTGAATCGTGCTATTGAGGTCATCAAGGACCCGCAGATAGGAGACACCAAGAATGGTATTGGGCTGGTCGGCAATGGTTGACGCGCTGACGGATTCGCCACGAGCCTGGGGAAACGTTTTCCCCTGACGCAGGTGAGACGCATCGGCTTTATCGGAAGGACGCTCTTGCCAGTTACGCGCCAGCGCCTGCAACGGTTCCAGCTCGCCCTGCTCGCTGCCAAAGCACAGACTGTCAAGAGCGGGGGCAAAGGCATTAAGAATCTCCACTCCACCGCGAGCAAACAACGGCGCACTATTGCAGGCCAGGGGAAACGGCAGTTCAATCACCACATCCACACCATGGCGCAACGCCATTTCGGCACGCCGCCACTTGTCGACCAAGGCGGGTTCACCGCGTTGAACATAGTGACCACTCATCACCGCCACCACTACCTCAGCGCCACTGAGCTCACGCGCCTGGCGGGCGTGGTAGGCATGACCAGTATGAAACGGATTGTACTCAGTGATCAGACCGACGGCACGTAGACTCATACAACCACCGGAATACGCCGGACAATGCGAGTCTGTGTGTCATCGGATTGGGTCTGGCAGGCAAAGGCTTCGACCCCGTGATTGAGCGCCACGGCCAGTTGCTCGGCATAGGCGGGATCAATTTCGGCAGCAGCGGCAAACAGCTGCGCTTCGGCGCGCTGTACCAAAAACAGCACTCCGGCACGGTCCCCTTGATCCACAGCCATCATCAGCTCGCGGAGATGGCGACGCCCGCGTTCGGTAACGGCATCGGGAAACCCGGCACAGGCGCGGGTAATCATCAAAGTGACGTTTTTAACTTCCAGCCACATCCGTTGTGTTTGGTGCTGATCCGTTTTTTCCAGCAAAAAGTCGATACGGCTGTCGCCAAGTTTTTTCTCCGGATGAACGGCGTAATCCTGAAGTCCTTCAATGGTACCCAGCTCCAGAGCCTCAGCCACCACTTTGTTGCTGCGTTGGGTATTGGTATCGACCCAATGGCCGTTAACTTCGATGAGTTCCAGAGTCCAGGGATATTTACGCTGGACGTTGTCACTGTGCGACACCAGCACAGTGGCGCCGGGCGTGGCGCACTGACGCATACTGCCGGTATTGGGTGTATGTACCGTCGTCGTGGTGCCGTCCGGCCATTCGATGTCGGCTAAAAAACGCTTATAGCGCCTTAACAGCGTGGCACGGTGGAGTTCGGGCAGGTTCATGCGCTGATTTCGTCCACTTCCCGCTCTGACAGGCCAAGCAGGTAAAGGATGGAATCGAGGCTCTGCTGATTGATATGGGTATCAGCCTGCTCGCGGACCCGGGCTTTGGCATTGAAGGCAATGCCCAATCCGGCTTTGCCGAGCATGGGCAGATCGTTAGCACCATCGCCGATGGCAATCACCTGGTCAAGGGTGACACCTTCGCGCTCGGCGATCTCTTCGAGCAGTTGAGCCTTGCACTCGCCGTCGACTATCCGCCCTAAGGTGCGACCGGTGACCTCGCCATTGACGATCTCCAACTGGTTGGCAAAGGCGTAATCAAGCCCGAGTTCCTGCTGCAAACGATCGGTAAAGAATTTGAACCCACCGGAGATCACCGCAGTGCGAAAACCGAGGCGTTTGAGGATATGCACCAGATTACGGGCACCAGGGGTAAACGGGATGGAGCGATACACCTCATCCAGCGCCTCTTCTTTCAGTCCTTTGAGCAGAGCAACGCGGGCGGCCAGCGACTGGCCGAAATCGAGTTCACCGTTCATGGCCTGCTCGGTAATGCGCGCTACGTCATCGCCGACGCCAGCCAAGCGGGCCAATTCGTCGATCACCTCCACTTGTATGAGGGTGGAATCCATATCCATCACCACCAACCGCTTGGCGCGGCGGTAGAGACTCTCCTTCTGGACGGCCACATCAACGCGCTGGCCACCACCAACCTGCAACAGTTGCCGTTTCAACGCCGGCACATCGAGCTGGCCATCCGTATTGATCAACAACTCGACGCAACGTAGTTCCCGTTGGGTCAGCTTGGAGATACGCACCACATTGGCGGATGCCTCGGCGAGCAGAGCTGTCACCTCGGCCAGGGAGCGGGCATCTACCCGACTGCCGAGGATGGTGACGACATAGGTGTTGCCAGCCGTTTTACGCTGATAGTCATCTTCGCTGATCACGGCAAAATCGAGATCCAACCCCATCTCCTTGGCCTGAAACAGCAAATCCTTGATCAACGGTTTTTCGCTGCTGCCCCCCGCGGAAAGATCGAGCAACAAAGTCAGCACCATTTGGGTGTGGGTGGTGGTCTGTTCAATATCGCGAATCCGCGCCCCGTCAGTATCAGCAATTAGCTGGGCAACTTTGGCGATAACGCCGGGACGGTCCTGACCGGTGATGGTAATCAGAATCAGGCGGTTTTCCATGGGTGGTGTTCTCCTTCACGGATCATACGATGTTTTTGCAAAAGGCTCGTACTGTCTCATAGAAATAAATTGGAAATTTTATCGCAGTCTACCGAGAAACGGATCGTTGGGCAATGGTCGCGCTGAAAATAAAAACGGGCGGTGACAAACGTCACCACCCGTTTTTTGCGAATATCAACCGTCGCTATTCAAGAATAAACAGCGTGCTGTCGGTGAAACAAGCCCCTGTCACTTCGGGAGCAGGGCCAAACAGCATCAGGCTGTCATCCACAGCCAGATCTGCGCGGGTGATTGTGTCACCGCAACAGGCATAAAAAACAGTGGCATCGTCCAGGACGATCTCTGTCAGCACGTCATCATCACTCAGCAATGATAAGGTGGTTCCTTCGGCACTCCCGGCGCCTAAGTGAACCGTTCTGATTCTGCTTCCAAAGACAACAGATCGATGGTCTTGCCAATGTCGGAACACCACACCGCGACACGGTTGTCACATCAACAACTTTAATAGAACTCCAGATGTTCCATGAGGATCTTAACGCCCAATGAGAGCAGCACGACACCACCGACTATCTCCATCCGCTGCCCCCAATAATCACCGATCCGCCGCCCAAGCAACATGCCCGTCAACGTCAACAGAGCGGCAACAATCCCAATCACCAGGGAAGGCCACCACACGCTGACGCCGAGAACACCGAGGGTCAGGCCAACAGCAAGGGCATCGATGCTGGTGGCGATGGATAGCGTGACGAGAGTCAACCCCCGTGTCGGATCACCACGCGGCGCATCGTCTTCATCATCCGAAACGGCCTCATGGATCATTTTGCCGCCGACCCACAACAGAAGAAAAAAAGCGACCCAGTGGTCATACGCAGCAATAGTTTCCTGCAAACCCACTCCGGCCAACCAACCGAGAATCGGCATCAGCCCCTGAAACAGACCAAAATGAAAGCTGAGCCGGAACAAGTGACGAAAGGTCAGCTCCGGCAACACCGCGCCAGTGGCCAGAGCCACGGCAAAGGCATCCATGGCCAGAGCTACGGCGATTCCCAGCAAGGCAAGTTGATCCATGATGCTATCCTTTTTTGCTCGATTCTTTGGCCATGAGTTGTTCCAGTTTAGCCCGCTTGCGTTCAACCGCCTCTCCCACTCGGTCTGCTCCGAACATCCAGGTGAGCTGACCGATCATCAGGGTGACATCGGCCAATTCATCAATCACCTGCTGGGGAGCAACTTTCTCACGACGATAGTGCATCAGGGCCGCACACAGCTCGGCACATTCCTCAACAGCCTGATCATATTGGGCCTGTTCACCCCACAACGCCATGGTCTGGCGATATAACTCTTCATTATCCATTTCTTTTCCTCTTCATGCTCTCTACAGTAGCAGTATGACGACTGAAAACCACCGTTTTCCATTTGAAAATATTTGACAGTTCGCCCGGTTTGGGGTACATACAGGGCTCTGAATTTATGCCGTTATAGCTCAGTTGGTAGAGCAACGCACTCGTAATGCGTAGGTCGCTGGTTCGACTCCAGTTAACGGCTCCAATAAAGAAAGGCAGGTCATCACGACCTGCCTTTTTATGTTCTATCTGTCCCATCTCGTTAGGCCATCAAAACACCATCGCGGGTGGTCTGCTTGACCTTGTACATCATATTGTCGGCCAGACGGATCAAATCGATTTTGTTGTCGGCATCAATCGGATAAGCGGCAATACCAAAACTGGCGGTGACGCGTATCTCCGAGCCGCCCTCGGTCAACAACACATGGCTGCGAACCAATTCTCGCAGACTGCACACCAAGTCATAGGCGCCTTTCTTTGAGGTCTGCGGCAGGATCAGAACGAATTCATCCCCTCCGTAGCGAGCACCGTAATCGACAGTTCGAATGCGTGTTTTAAGCAATTGGCCGATCTCGGCCAGCATACGACTGCCAACAAGGTGGCCGTGATTGTCATTGACCAGCTTGAAAAAATCGAGATCAATGAACACCAGCGACAAGGTGGAATCAAAACGCTGGGCCCGGGCGATTTCAACATCAAGCAGATCGTCAAAATAACGGGCGTTATACAAACCGGTCAAATCATCGGTGATAACCAGTTCCCGGACCCGGCTGAAGTTTCGAGCATTGGAGATGCCGATGGCAATATAATCGGCAATGGCGGAGAGCAGGGTCAGGTCGTTGTGGGTAAAAACCTCATCATCTTCACCATTGACCAGTTGCATGACACCGAGCAATTGACCTTGAATCTGTAGCGGCACACACACCACGGAAGTGGCCTTAAAACCAACCTGACGCTCCAGACAGTCGTTAAAACGGGGATCGAGGGTGACATCAGGAGCGAGCACAGCTTCACGCTGCTGGGCCACCCAACCGGCAATCCCTTCTCCCATGGGCAGGCGCTGCCCTTTAAGCTCGGTAGTCACATCCGACACGACCACATCAAAAATGAGATCGTGGCTGACGTCGTCGAGAAGCAATAACGACCAGGCACGTGCTTTGAGCAGCAGATTCCCCTTTTCAATAATCAGGTTGGAAAGTTCCTCAATATCGAGTGTCGACGTGAGAGTCTTACCAATCTGAACCAGGGTTTCCAGCTCTTCATTTCTTCGATGCAGCATATCAAGTAGCTGGGCATCATCATGCCGTTTTGTCATTCACTACTCCTGAAAGCAATCGGGACGTCCGTGGCAGCTTAACATGAAAAATCAGCAATTTACAAAAACTTTTCCAGCGCGACTTATGTTCCGCCGACAATTCATTGATTTGTTCTTTTGGCACGCCTGCATCTCACGGTAAAACACGCCCAGCTTACCACCCTGTAAACCTTAGCGGAGAAAAAGTTTACAAGAAATTGACAGCAGAGATCATTTTTGCTCTAATCCGTAAACCTTTGCAACGCAAAAAGTTTACAATAGATTTCTGTGGGAGTTAATATGCTGTTACAAAAACTGCGCTATTTTTTCATTTTGTCAAGTATTCTCTGTGCTTTACCTGTCCAGGGAGCAATATCACAGGAACCAGGGCTAATTCTTGATCCCATCGTCGTCACAGCCAGCCGCGCACCAGAAACTTTGAGTCAAGTGGCTCAGTCGGTTGAAATCATTGACCGGGCAGACATTGTCAACAGTGCCGCCGACAGTGTGGCGGACCTGCTCGAATATGTCAGTGGCGTTGATGTGCGCCAGCGTGGCATTCACGGTGTTCAATCCGACATCTACATCCGCGGCGCAGGTTCGGAGCAAACCCTGATCCTGCTCAACGGCATTCGCTTGAGCAACCCGCAAACCGGACACCACAATATGGATATCCCGGTCTCTTTGCAGGACATCGAACGGATTGAAGTGATCAAGGGGCCGGGGTCAAAACTCTATGGTGCCAATGCCATGGCCGGCATCATCAATATCATCACCCGCAGTCCTGGGGAGCGCCACCTCAGTGCCGAGGTCAAAGCGGGCGAGTACGATTATCTGGCCGAAAGCCTGCAGGCCGGTTTTGCCACCGGCCCGGTTAACCATCGTCTGTCCGCCGGCCAGCAGTATTCCTCCGGCTTTGACAACGATGAGCCGACCGGCTTCAATGTTCGCACGCTCAACTATCAGGGGGAAACCCGCTTCAATAAGAGTCGCCTGGATTTCGGCGCCGGCTATGTGGACAAAAAGTTTGGTGCCAGTCGTTACTATTTTGACGCCCCGGACCAAAAGGAGCACACCTGCACGATGGTTGGTCACATTGCTCTGGAGAGCCATTGGTTGGACATTGACTGGCGTCCCCAATGGTCGGTCAACCGCCACGAAGACACCTATCGCTATCTGTACGGCACCTCCTGGTACGAAAACAACAGCGACACGACAACCCATAATTTTCAGGTCACCGGCAACAGCCAAAACCGTTTCGGCCAGACCTCGTTTGGCATCGGTTACGAGCGTGAAAAGATCGACAGTTCCAGCCTGGGTGACCATGATCGGAGCAATCGCAGCCTATTTGTCAACCACAAGCTGCCCCTCGGCGATCACGTGACCATTGGCGGCGGACTCAGCGCTGTGCACTATTCCGACTGGGGTTGGGAATACTGGCCGGGTATGGATGCCCTGGTGACCCTGACACCACAGCTGCGGTGGTTCAGCTCGGCAGCAAAATCGTTTCGCATCCCGACCTACACCGAGATGTATTACAACACCCCAACCAATATCGGTGATCCAGATCTGGAAGCCGAGGAGGCCTGGAGCTATGAAACAGGTCTGCGCTGGCAGCAGAAACGGCTCACCATGAGCGCCAGTGTCTTTCGCCGCGATGCCGACAATCTGATCGACTGGGCACGTCAACCAAATACTTTGACATGGTACGTTCAGAACCTCAGTGACACAACCACCACCGGCTTTGAATTCAACGCAGACATACGCCGCCCCATTGCGGCATTGCCATGGTTGAATCGCGTTGCAGTCGGCTACAGTTATCTGGATCGCGATGTGGACTCCAAGGGGCTGGAGTCTCGCTACACCCTCAACAATCTGCGGCATCAAGTACATGGTACCCTCTTCCTGACCTGGTTTAACACTGTAGAGCAAGTGATCAAAGCTCGTTGGCAGGAACGCCTGCTCGGCGATTCAAGTTGGGTGATGGATACCCGTCTCAGTTATCCGCTGACAGATCAGGTGGAACTGAGTGTTGAGGTCAGCAACCTGTTTGATGAAGACTACATCGAATCGGGTGATGCCCCGATGCCGGGGCGCTGGATTATGGTGGGGATGCGTGTGGAGCATTCGTTTTTGGAGTAAGATCAGGGATAGCACCATAATTCAAAGGGGGATGGCATCATGTGTCATTCCCCTTTTTTCTTACTCAACGCTGCGTCTAGCCCTAAATTCTGTTATACGTCACAGATTCGGCTTGCCTCCCATGACACCTGTCTAACGAGTGGGACGGTGCCCACTCTACAGTAGTATGTTATTTAGCAACCAACCCCTCCCGTTCAGCAACACCGAACGCAATGAGCGCCAGCGCGAGGGGTGTCGGCAACCGGTTTGAGGACTGGTGCCGACTGGGCGGGTTTTGCCGACATTGCGATGTAAGAGAATGGAGTGAGGGAACCCATGACGGGAGTCGATTTTGCTCCCCTTTTGTCGACGAAAAAGGGAGCCGACGGGCGCAGAAGCCCGCGTCACGTGGGTACCACCATTGCGAACGGATGATGTTCACCGGTGCGATTCGTTTCGGATGACGAACCACTGAAGGTCAAGATCAAAGTCAAGGTCGCCGGGTTTCGTCCCGGCAGCCGACATCCTTTTGACTGGCCGCTCAAAAGGATGCAAAAACCAGCTTGAACACCTCCTGAACCTGGATCAACCGACACTGAGTCTGTTTCCGGCATGCGTCACGGATTCGGCTCGTCGCCCTTTAGGTCGGCGAATCGTGCACCTCATCATCTTTGGCGTAAAACGGTGATAACAATCTTCAGTCGCGCTCTATCACTGGTGTGGCCCCGCTCAAACGGGCGGGACGGTGCCCGCCCTTTGTTCGTCTGTCATTGACCAGCTAAGCTCTCCCGTTCAGCAGCGCCGAACGAAGAGAACGGTCAGCGCGATGGTCGTCGGTAACCTGTTTGAGGACTGATGCCGACTGGGCGAGTTTTGCCGACATCGCGGTGTTAGTGAACGCAGAGAGGGAACCCGTAAGGGCGCAATGGGGTTGTTATTGATCAGAGGAACGAGAGGTGTTGCGTGAGATTTTTTGCGTCAGCAAGGCAGAGGGAGGAGCTATAGTCGTTCTATGGCGACGACCGATAACGCTGTTGACGTGAAAAAGATCCGCAACAACACCGTGAAGGCTGATTGATGACAACCCCTTGGGAGTCGATTTTGCGGTACTTTTGTCGACGCAAAAGTACCCCGACGTGCGGGCGCGGAAGCCCGCGTCACGTGGGTACCAACATCGCGAACGGATGAAGTTCGCCAGAGCGGTCAGTTTCGGATTCCGAACCACTGAAGGTCAAAGTCAAGACCGCCGGGTTTCGTCCCGGCAGCCGACATCCTTTTGACTGGCCGCTCAAAAGGATGCAAAAACCGGCTTGAACACCTCCTGAACCTCAGGTTAACCGACAATGAGTTTGTTTCCGTGATGCTTCACGGATTCGGCTCGTCGCCCTTTAGGTCGACGAATCGTGCAACTCATCGCCTGTGGCGTAAACGTTGATAACCTTTTACGTCTCACTCTATTTCTTCCGTGGCTCCGCTCAAACGGGTGGGACGGTGCCCACCCTTGCGGCAGAGTGTAATTGAGCAGCCAAGCCCTCCCGTTCAGCAGCACCGAACGCAATGAACGTCAGCGCGATGGTTGTCGGCAACCTGTTTGAGCGGTAGCGAGTTTTGCCGACATCGCGGTGTAAGAGAATGGAGTGAGGGAACCCGCAGGGTGCAATGACGGGAGTCGATTTTGCGGTACTTTTGTCGACGCAAAAGTACCCCGACGGGCGGGCGCGGAAGCCCGCGTCACGTGGGTACCACCTTCGCGAACGGATGAGGTTCGCCAGAGCAATCAGTTTCGGATGACGAACCACTGAAGCTCAAGGTCAAAGTCAAAACCGCCGGGTTTCGTCCCGGCAGCCGACATCCTTTTGACTGGCCGCTCAAAAGTATGCAAAAACCGGCTTGAACACCTCCTGAACCTCAGGTTAACCGACAATGAGTTTGTTTCCGTGATGCTTCACAGATTCGGCTCGTCGCCCTTTAGGTCGACGAATCATGCAACTCATCGCCTGTGGTGTAAGATGTTGATAACAATTTTAAGTCGTGCTCTATCACTGGTGTGGCACCGATAAAACGGGCGGGACGGTGCCCGCCCTTGCGGCAGAGTGTCATTTAGCAGCCAAGCCCTCCCGTTCAGCAGCACCGAACGCAATGAACGTCAGCGCAATGGTTGTCGGCAACCTGTTTGAGCGTCAGCGAGTTTTGCCGACATTGCGATGTAAGAGAATGGAGTGAGGGAACCCGCAGGGTGCAATGACGGGAGTCGATTTTGCGGTACTTTTGTCGACGCAAAAGTACCCCGACGGGCGGGCGCGGAAGCCCGCGTCACGTGGGTACCACCTTCGCGAACGGATGAGGTTCGCCAGAGCAATCAGTTTCGGATGACGAACCACTGAAGCTCAAGGTCAAAGTCAAAACCGCCGGGTTTCGTCCCGGCAGCCGACATCCTTTTGACTGGCCGCTCAAAAGGATGCAAAAACCAGCTTGAACACCTCCAGAACCTGGATCAACCGACACTGTGTCTGTTTCCGTGATGCTTTACAGATTCGGCTCGCCGCCCTTTAGGTCGGCGAATCGTGCAACTCATCATCTTTGGCGTAAAACGGTGATAACAATCTTCAGTCGCGCTCTATCTCTGGTGTGGCACCGATCAAGCGGGCGGGACGGTGCCCGCCCTGCAGTCGTGTGTTATTGAGCAGCCGTTCTCCCGGTCAGCAGCACCAAACGCAAGGAGCGTCTCTGTGATGATGGTCATCACAAAGAGTGATCCATAACACTACTGACTAAACGCATAAATCAGCTCATACACAGCCATCGGATTCATTCCCTGAGAAGCTGCCACGTCCTTAACCGTCATCTCTGAAGAAGCCTCTAAGCCCTGTTTTTTGAGCGCCTCAACCAACGCGACACAATCAAGTCCATAGCTGTTACAAATTGATTGCAGGCTTTTGCGCCCAAGCCGGATGGTGGCAGTTTCGGCATTGCGGGAAATTGCCCCTCCATCAGCTCCGGCTGCATCAGGATAAACAGTTGCTGCGGCGTCAAACCGTTGTTCTCGGCAATTTGTAAAACCGGCTGTTCCAACGATTGAATCACAATGTTCTTTTGCGCCAACTGCTTTTCGACCGCGCGGACATCAAGGCCGGTATTGCGGATCAGCATGGCCAACGAGGACAATTCAGCATGACCATAGGGTGGCTCACCATAGGTTGCACTGGCCTGATTTTTGACAAAGGTATTGAGATCGAGCAACCAGCTCATCGGCGGCAGATGCAGAAAAGTGCCCACTACAACAACAAGAGTGATCAGCACCGCCATCACACCAGCTTTGGAGCGAATCCCCTCTCGGCTACGCTTCAGATAACTGACAATCGCCGACCAATTGAGAACCGTGTGCCAGACGCCGACGACAACGAACAAAGCCCCAAGCGTAATATGCAATTCATCCCAGGTGGTTTTGGGCAGGCCGAACAAGTGCCAGTTGGCCCAGTAAGCGACACGGCCATGCGGCATGATGTACAACACAACACTGGTAACCAGCAGCAAAATAAAGCAGAACAGAGCAATCAATGAAATGGTTTTACGCACCCCAGACCCCTTTCATAAGAAACATGACACAAACGACAACGGGAGAGCCAAAGCTCTCCCGTTGTTTTAATTACGTTGTCAGCAACAATGTTACTTCTGCAACACCTTGATAATCGCTGAAAAATCTTCCTCACCACGACCATCTTCCATGGCTTCGGTGTACAGATCAAGAACCGCTTCCATCCCCGGCAGCCGGGCACCGGTAATATCCGCTGCTTCCTTGACTTTGCACAGACCGGCATGGACATATTTGAGTGCCAGATTACGGCTGAAGTCGCCACGAGCCACGGAGCGGCCTTTCTTGTGCAGCAACGGTGAAGCAACGCCACCGGCGTCAAGCACTTCGAGGATCTGATCGTTGGTGAAACCTAGGCGGTCACCCAATACCAGACTTTCCGCTAACGCTTCCATCAATTGTGACTGCATCAGGGTGACGACAAATTTCATCTTGGTGGCATCACCAACATCGCCGACATGAAGAATATTCAGACCAACGTGGGACAGCACTTCGCGACAGCGGCTCACCACTGAGTTGTCGCCGCCGACCAAAATGGTCAACAGGCCGTGAGCAGCATGCTCTTTGGTTCCCCAGACCGGAGCATCAAGAAACATGATCTTGTTTTGAGCAGCCTTTTTCGACACTTCCATGGTGACTTCTAGGGAATGAGTCCCCAGATCACACAAAATTGTTCCCGGGGCAATACCTTCGAGAAAGCTGCCAGCAGCCGAGAGGGCCTGCTTGAGTTCTTCCTCATCAGGAAGAACCGTCATCACCAAATCTTTCTCTTTGACCGCATCCAGTGTTGTTGATGCTGCTTTTGCGCCCTTGGCTACCAATTCATCGACGGCCTCTGTGCGGTGATCAAAAACAGTGAGATTATAATTCCCCTTAAGAAGATTGGTGGCCATGGACTTGCCCACAGTTCCCAACCCGATAAACCCGATTTCCTTAATCATACTCTGCCTCCTCTATGGCATCGCCATTACCATCAGATATCTGCGATAGTATAACTGATATGCCGTAAATTCAACCCCTTGTTAAAACAAACATATCAGGTCATTTTTATCATACCAAGATGAGACCCCGTCCAATCCATGATCGTGCCTAATGCGCTTCACGCCAATTTTCACCCCGGCCCAACGACACCTCCAAGGGGACGCGTAGTTCCACAGCCTGCTCCATCTCTTGAACCACCAGAGCGACAACATCATCCACTTCGTCTTTGGGAACATCAAACACCAGTTCATCATGGACCTGTAACACCATACGGGCTCTGAGGTGCTGCTCCTGAAGACGCTGGTGAATGCGCACCATGGCCACCTTGATAATGTCGGCAGCGGAGCCCTGCACCGGGTAGTTGACGGCATTGCGTTCGGCATAACTGCGCACCTGGCCGTTCTTGCTGTTGATGTCGCTCACCGCACAACGGCGCCCTAACAAGGTCTCGACATAGAGATGCTCGCGACCGAATTGTTTTTGCTGCTCAATAAACTCCAGCACTGCCGGGTAGCGTTCGAAATAATGGTCAATATATTGCTTCGCTTCTTTATTGGAGATGCCCAGGTCCTTGGCCAGGCTGAATGCGCCCATGCCGTACAGGACCCCAAAATTGATGGTTTTGGCGCGGCGGCGCATCTCACTGTCGACCATGTCGGGAAAAACACTGAAAATTTCACTGGCAGTGCGTTGATGGATATCCTCTCCCTGGCGAAAACTCTCCTGCAGAGTCGGCTCATCGGCCATGTGCGCCATGACCCGCAATTCAATCTGTGAGTAGTCGGCAGCCAGCAACACCTGTCCGGCATCCGGGACAAAGGCTTCACGAATCGCCCGACCCTCTTCACTGCGAATGGGGATATTCTGCAGATTAGGGTCGCTCGACGACAGTCGTCCCGTCGCGGTGACAGCCTGATTAAATGAGGTGTGAATCCGCTCGGTATCGGGATGAATCAGCAACGGCAACGCATCGGTATAGGTGCCTTTCAGCTTCGCCAGCGAGCGATATTGCAAAATCAGGGCGACAATATCATGCTTGTCGGCGAGATTTTTTAACACATCTACGGCTGTGGACCAGCCGGTCTTGGTTTTCTTGCCATGCGGCAGGTCGAGTTTTTCAAATAGAATTACACCGAGCTGCTTGGTTGAGTTGATGTTAAACTCTTCGCCAGCCTGTTCATAAATCTGCTGTTCGAGCTGGTCAATCGAAGCACTGAATCCGGCACTCAACGCATCCAGCCGCTCACGGTCAACACGTACGCCCCACCATTCCATGTCGATCAACACCTGCAACAACGGCATCTCAACGGTTTCGAACAGTTCCCGCAGGGCACCGTCAAGCGCGGCATCGAAGCGCTGATAAAGTTGCAGGGTGATATCAGCATCTTCGGCCGCATAGCGGGTGGCCACATCAAGAGCCACCTCATCGAAACCGATCTGTTTTTTGCCGGTACCGGCCACCTCACTGTAACTGATCATCTTGTAGCCGAGATGATCGGCTGCCAGCGCATCGAGACCATGGGAACGCGACGCCGGATAGAGCAGGTACGATTGCAGCATGGTATCGGCCACCACACCGCGCAGTTCAATCCCGGCACGCCGCAACACCAGCGCATCGTATTTGAGGTTCTGCCCCACTTTGGCTAAGCTCGCGTCCTCGAGAAGCGGTTGCACCTGTGCCACCACCTCGTCGCGAGGCAGTTGCTCTTCGGCGCCGCCGCCACAGTGTCCGACCGGCACATACCAGCCATGGCCCGGTTCAACCGCAAAACAGAATCCCACCACCTCGGCCAGCATCGGATTGAGTGAGGTGGTCTCGGTATCAACACTGACTACCGCAGCTTGGCGCAACGCCGCCACCATGGCATCCAGCTCAGCCATTTCGGTGACACACACATAATCGCCTTCGACCTGCTCATGGGACTCGGCGACAGCAAACTCGTCATAGAGTTGCTGGAACTCCAACGTCTTAAACAATTCCGACAAAGCCTCGCGGTCCGGCTCACAACGTGCAAAATCAGCGGGCAAACCGCTCAGGTCCATATCGTCCACCAGCGTCACCAATTGACGTGACAGGCGCGCCTGATCAGCAAACTCGCGCAAGTTCTCCTGACGTTTTTTCCCTTTGACCTGATCCACATGGGCGAGCAGGTTTTCAACATCGCCAAACTCTTCAATCAGAGCTTTGGCGGTCTTTTCGCCAATTCCCGGCACCCCCGGCACATTGTCTGAGCTATCGCCGGCCAACGCCTGCACTTCAATCACCTTGTCCGGGGTGCCACCAAATCGTTCGGCGACTTCGGCCAACCCGGATTGTTTATCCTTCATGGTATCGAGCAGGCACACCTTGTCGGAAACAACCTGCATCAGGTCTTTGTCCCCGGTGACCACGGTCACATCCATACCTGCCGCCGATTTCTGCCGAGCCAACGTGGCAATGATGTCATCGGCCTCAAAACCGTTCATTTCCAACGCCGGAATGTTAAACGCCGCCACCACCGCCTTGATCAGGGGGATCTGAGGCACCAGATCCTCAGGCATTTTGCTGCGGTTGGCTTTGTATTCAGAGTAGATCTCTTTACGAAAAGTCGGCCCTTTTGCATCAAAGATCACCGCCAGTTGATCCGGGTTGTGATCACGCACGACCTTGAGCAGCATCTTGGTAAACCCAAACACCGCATTGCACGCCATGCCTTGCGATGTGGACAGATGGCGAATGGCATAATAGGCACGATAGATATAGGACGATCCGTCAATGAGAAACAGGCGGGGAGCTGAAGACATGAAAACCTCTGAAGAACAGTAAGGCCCGCAGTGCGGGCCTTACTAAAAAAAGACACTGTCAGAAAAAATTACAACAAACCAAACTTCTTCATCCGATAGCGAAATGCGTCAATGCCGAGGTGAAGTTTCCGTGCGGCCTGGGATTGATTGCCATTGCTCAAGGCCAAAGCCTGCTGGATCAGTTGTTTTTCCACCACCTCGATATCAATTCCCTCAGGCGGCAGCTGAAAATTGCCGTTGGACGCCGCCGGGGTCTGACTGAGCATCTCGCGTGGCAACAACTCCAGTTTCAAGGTGTCACCACTTTCGAGAATGATCGCCCGTTCAATGACATTGCGCAATTCACGAATGTTGCCGGGCCAATCATATTCGAGCAGATACCGCTCGGCAGAGTTGGAGAATCCCGTAACGTTTTTGCCGAATTCAGCATTGAAATGCTGAACAAAATGATGGGCCAAAGACAAAATATCGTCCGGCCGCTCACGCAACGGTGGCAGATAGATGGGAATCACCTGAATACGATAGTAGAGGTCCTTGCGGAAGGTGCCTTCATCAATCGCCTTGAGCAGCTCCTTGTTGGTCGCTGCGACGATACGCACATCAACATGAATATCCTTGGTGCCGCCGATACGCCGGAATGAGCGCTCTTCAAGAACACGCAGCAATTTAGCTTGGGTACCCAGAGGCATGTCGCCGATCTCATCGAGAAACACCGTGCCGCCGTTGGCCAGTTCAAACAGGCCCTTTTTCTGGTTTTTGGCGTCGGTAAACGAGCCTTTTTCATGGCCCATCAACTCACTTTCCAGCAGGGTTTCCGGCACGGCAGCACAGTTGATGGCCATAAACGGCAGCTCACTGCGTGGGCTGTCGTAATGCAGGGCACGCGCCACCAGTTCTTTGCCGGTACCGCTCTCGCCTTGTACCAGCACCGTGGCCGCATCGCTCTGGGCGATCTTGGACACCATGTCCAGCACATTTTTCATGTGACTGCTTTCAGCAACAATCCGTGAAGAACTCTGCGTCCGTTTCTTTTCGGTACGCAGATGTTCCACCTCTTTTTTCAGCGCCTGGGTTTCCAGGGCCTTACGTAAAACCACCGACAGTTCATCGAGGTTAAACGGTTTGTTGATATAATCGTAGGCACCGAGCTGCATAGCTTTAACCGCTGTTTCAAGAACACCGAGAGCGGTGATCATGATCACACTGATATCGCTGTCGATCTCTTTGATCTTTTCCAGGGTTTCAATTCCGTCAATGCCCGGCAGCTGAATATCGAGAAACACCAGATCCGGTGAGTCACTGCGCACATAATCAAGAGCCTCTTCGCCGGAACCGACGGTGTGGACATGGTAGCCCTGTTTTTTGAGGCTCTGCTCCAGCGACCAGCGGATCAGATGTTCATCATCGACAACCAGTACCCGATAGTTATTCATGCGCATCCTCGTGTTGTGACTGCTCAATCTGCGGCAGGTCCGCCACTGGCAGTGAAATGGCAAAGGAGGTCCCCTCGTCCGGGGAACTTAATACGGAAATATGCCCGTCATTCTGCTTGACCAGCTGTTTGCAGATAGCCAGTCCCAAACCGGTACCACGGTTTTTCGTGGTATAGAACGGGGTGAAGATTTTGTCCAGCGTCTCCACCGGAATGCCGCTGCCGGTATCAACAATCTGAATCCGCACGTAACGGCGCTCATCATGTTCGCGGGTCAACTCCGTCTGTACCGTGAGTGAGCCGCCGTTTGGCATGGATTGCAGGGCATTGATGATGATGTTGAGCAACACCTGCTGAATCTGCTTGCGGTCGGCCCATACCGGCGGCAAGTCACGCGTCAACTCAGTGATTTGATGAATATTTTTGGCTTCCGGATGCTGCGCGACGAAGAACAGCGTCTGCTTGACCACATCATTGACATCGACAAAATCACACTGTGGTGAACCGGGGCGACCAAAATTAAGCAGATCGGTAGCAGTTTTGTTGAGTCGGGCGATCTGGGCCAGGATATCCTGCACCACTTGCCGACGTGGATCATCTTTGGCCAAATCATCAGCCAGAACCGTCACCGCGCCACTGATCCCAGCCAGGGGGTTTTTAATCTCATGGGCCATGCCCGTGGCCATCTCACCAATCGATGCCAGACGATCAGCCTGCTCCATCTGGCTGAAATGGTAGGCTTCGAGTTCGTGCTTGGCGGTTTCGAGCTTTTCGACCATGGAGTTGAAACTGCGCATCAGAAAAGCAATCTCATCATGGTGTTTCGGCACCATACGCACTTTGAGATCACCGGCTTCCACCCGTGCCATGCGGTCACTGATCACCTGGATGGGTTTACGCACAAAACGCATCAGAATCACGGCGACACCAACCGACAGCAACACCGTGATAAAAATCATCGACAGGGAGAAACAACGCGATGAACTGTCCAGGCGTGCATTGGTCTCATGCATGGAATATTCAAGGTTCAGCACACCGAGCACTCCGGCATCCGGACCATGGCACTCCTGGCACAACTCACGCGCCCTGATCGGTTTGACAATGCTGAGCACTTCCTCGTCTTTGCCCTCGATCAGTCCGGAGGTGCGGCCACTGGTGTAAACCTCCAGATCCTGAGGCGATACCGGCTGGTCAATTTCCGAGTCAAACGAGGAATTGATGATCCGTTTTTCTTGGGGATCGAAAATGCGCACACCGAGCAGGTTGGGGCTCTGCGAAATAAACTGCAGCGTTTTTTGCAGCCGTTCCGCATCCCCCTTGCACTTGGAGTTAAAAATGGCATTTTCAATGGTGGCCATGACAATTTCGGCCCCTTGAGTGGTCAACTCGATCATGTTCTGCTGATCACGCTTATGGTGAAACGCGGCAAAAAAGCCGATTCCAAGCGTCAACAACAATACATTCATGACAATGATTCGTCTGATCAGACTGCTACTAAACAACGTTGACTCCACTGCCGTTGTCGATTATTAACGACCGGCTTTGAGGTAAAGCTTTACCAGCTCCCGCAAACTCTTCGGTTTCTCGACCGGCTTCTCGACCGGCTTCTCGACCGGCTTCTCGACCGGCTTCTCGACCGGCTTCTCGACCGGCTTCTCAACCGGCTTCTCGACCGGCTTCTCAACCGGCTTCTCAACCGGCTTCTCAACCGGCTTCTCAACCGGCTTCTCAACCGGCTTCTCAACCGGCTTCTCAACCGGCTTCTCAACCGGCTTCTCAACCTCTATTGCATCCTCCGTAAGAGGGATATTCATCGCCGCAATACGGTCGTCAAATCCACCGTTTTTCAGATCGCGCAGCATTTGTTTATGCTGCTCTTTCATCCGCTCTTCCACCTGCACGGCCATGTCTGACAGGTCACGCAGGTCTTGGTATCTCGAGGTAAGCCGAGCTAGAACGCTTCCACCACTGTACAACAGCGAGGTGATCTCGGCTTTTTTAACGCCGCTGTCCTCCGTCTGGACATGAAACATGTGTCCACGATAACGGAAATTATGGTTAAATCCTCCCACCATAGGCGGTTCTCCTTCGAGTGCACTGTCAATGCTCAATATTCGTGCGTAAGCCACTGCAGCGTGCCGTTCACACAAAACACGAAATCGCCGAACCGGCCAACCCGCTTCAAGGTGTTGCAACGCCGTAGAAATGGTGCGAGACGAAAACAGACCTGAATACGTCGTGTTGATAGAGCCTTAACTCGCTGTTCCGCAACAGCCTGTTAAGTGCTCTGGAGCATTTGCTTAATTTTAGCCACGGCTTCCAACGCATCTTCCGCGTAGAGATCAGCACCGATTTCATCGGCATAATCCTGGGTGACAACTGCGCCACCCACCATTGTGAAGACCTTGACGCCGGCTTCCTTGAGGGCATCAATGGTAATTTGCATCTGCTGCAATGTCGTCGTCATCAGTGCGGACAGCCCAACGGCATCGACATCAGCAGCCTGGGCCTGTTCAACAATGTGCACTGCGGAGACATTCTTGCCCAGATCAATCACTTCGTAGCCGTGATTCTCCAGCAATGTGCAGACGATATTCTTGCCGATGTCATGAATATCACCTTCTACCGTCGCCATCATGATTTTGCCCAGCGAAGCAACCTGCTCGCCCTTCATCTCCTGTTTGAGACGGGCAAAGGCGGTTTTCATGGTTTCGGCACTGAGCAGCACCTGCGGCAAAAAGATGCGGTTTGCGCCAAACCGACGCCCGACCTCTTCGAGGCCGGCAAGTAATCCTTCATTACTGATCTGCAGCACATCCAGCCCGTCCTTCAGAGCCAGCTCAACCAGGGCCACCACCCCATCCTGATCGCCGTCAATGATTGCCTGGGCCAAACGCTCGCGGATAGACGGCTCTGCACCGGCCACCGCTGCCACGGCAGGAGCAGTCTCCTGAACATCGGCATAGGCATCAATGTAGCGCTCGGCACGCAGATCCTTACCCAGCAACACCATGGCAGAACGAAACGCATCCATCATGGCCTGATCTTTGGGGTTGATGATCGCCGCACTCAGTCCAGCCTGCAATGCCATGGCAAAAAAGGTCGACGACATCAACGGTCGCCGCGGCAAACCAAACGAGATATTACTCACCCCAAGCACCGTCGCCATACCGTGATCCTGAGTCAGGGTACGGATCGCCTTGAGCGTTTCAATCGCCTGATCCTGTTCGGCCGAAACGGTCAAGGCCAGACAGTCGATGACGATATCACAGCGCTGAATACCTACCGCCTGTGCCCGTTCAATAATGCGTTCGGCAATCTCGACCCGCCCTTCGGCTGTCTGGGGAATCCCCTGGCCATCCAGAGTCAGACCTATAATGGCAGCACCGTACTTCTTCGCCAACGGTAACACGGTGGCAAGACTTTTCTCCTCGCCATTAACCGAGTTGATCAACACCTTGCCGTCAGCCGCTTTCAAGCCGCGCTCCAGAGCAATGGGATCAGACGAGTCGAGAACCAGCGGGGTTCCAACGACACCGGTGATGGCATGCACGGCACGCTCCAACGCCAGCGGTTCATCCGCTCCAGGCGCACCGCAGTTAACATCAAGCAGGGTTGCCCCGGCATCGGTCTGTTGTTGGGCTTCGCGACGGATATAGGCGGTCTTGCCCTCGCGCAGTTCGGCACTGTAGCCTTTTTTGCCGGTGGGATTGATCCGCTCACCGATAATGGCACAGGGCTGCTCAGGCCCGACGGCAACCACCTGGGTACGACTCGACAGCACACCACGGCGTGCTGGAGCCGTCCACTGCTGACCACGTTCATCCATGGCCTGACGCATCACCCGGATATGCTCCGGCGTGGTTCCGCAACAACCGCCAAGGACCCGCACCCCCAGCGCAATCAGCTGGTCGTGATGACTGGTCATCTCCACGGGCGTTGCCGGGAAGATGGTCTCGCCGTCTTTCAGGATCGGCAATCCGGCATTGGCCTGGGCAATGAGAGGACAGGAACATACGTCGCGCATCTGTGCCAGCAATTCGTACATGCCATCAATGCCAAGACCACAGTTGGTGCCGACCACGTCCACACCGAGACCTTCGAGCATTACCGCCGCTGCGGCGGGCGGTGTTCCCAACACCGTGCGACCGCCATCGTCAAAGGTCATCATAGCCATCACCGGCACATCGGCATACTCGCGACACGCCATCACGGCGGCCTTGAGCTCACGAATATCAAGGAAGGTCTCACAGGTCAGCAGATCAACACCACCGGCGACCAGCGCCTTGACCTGCTCGGCGTAAATTTCGACCATGTCATCAAAACCCGCATCACCCACCGGTTCGACAAAGCGGCCGGTCGGACCAATACTGCCGGCAACAAAATCATTGGCCGGATCGGCAAGAGCGGCACGTGCCAGGCGGGCAGCCTGAACATTGATCTCATGCACCTTGTCCTCAAGACCGTAATGCTCCAGTTTGCTGCGGGTGCCGCCAAAGGTATTGGTGACAATGATCTGCGCTCCGGCCTGGGCATAATCCCGATGCACCCCCTCGACCACCTCCGGCTTCTCCAGGTTCATCAACTCCGGACACCCACCGGCAGCAAGGCCACGGGCCTGGAGCATGGTCCCCATGGCACCATCAAGAATCAGCACACGCTGCTGTATTGCTTCAAGAAATCTGTTCATTCTTTGTTTATTCCTGTTTTTCCACCGAGGCTGCGACATCTTCCACCACCGGAACATCGAGTTCACGATGCACCAATGAAAAATCAGCGGGAACCGGTTCCGTTAAATCAACATGGCCACGCAGGGTTTTGATTTCACGGCCTTCCACCTGAAGCACCAGACGGCGCACATACGGGATATTGGCTGCTAAAGTATTGACCAGGGCATGCACACTCAACAGTTCTGAACTGCTCCCCGCCGGAATGTTGGTCACCAAGGCTTGATTAAAATCCAGCACCACCCGGTCCTCGTCGATCTCCACCCCCAACAGCAACGCCTGCTCCGGTAAAACCGGCACCAACGCGGTTTGTGGGCCGACAATCAACTCGCGTACGATGGCTTCTATACAGGTCAGATCGTCGTCGCATTCCGCGATGGACCGCTCTTCCTGAGCCAAAAACGGTGAAGCGGGATCACCAAAATAAAGCACCACATCGCGCTGTACCGGCTGATCCTCTTCCACCACAACCGCCACCGATTCCGTTTCCGGCTCAGTGTCCCGATTAAATGGATTAAAAACGGCACCGACACCGGCAATAAATGCCACCAGAGCGAGCAGGCCAAACCAGCGTAACATATTTTTCACAATGACAACTCCTGGGCACAGTCCGGGCACACGGGCAAACTGATCCGTGTCACCGGCGTAACCGGCTCACCGAGAAACCCCTGACCAACCTGAACAAAGCGTGTCGGCACATCGGTCACAAAAAAGGTCCATGATCCCCGTTCACCGGGATTCAACAAACCGTGTGCCGACAACAGTTCTTTGACCTCCAAAGCGGTCTCCTGTGCGGAATCAACCAACTGTACCGTGTCGGGCAACACCTGCCGTAATGTCGACTTGAGCAATGGATAATGGGTACACCCCAGCACCAACGTATCAATCTGCTGCTCCAGAAGAGGTGCCAGATATTCCTGGGCCACCTGGTGAGCCACCGGGTGTTCAGCCCAGCCCTCTTCAGCCAACGGCACAAACAGCGGACAGGGTTCGGAAACCACCTGCATATCAGGCCGCAATGCTTTTAACGCCCGGGGGTAGGCATCACTGCTCACCGTGCCATGGGTTCCGATTACGCCCACCACATGACGGCGGCTCAAACGCACCGCACACCGTGCACCAGGCAAAATCACCCCAACTACCGGGACCGGCAAGCGCTGCTGCAGGCGCTCCAGTGCAAACGAGGACGCCGTATTACAGGCGACCACAATCATTTTGACCTGCTTGCCCAGCAAAAATTCAGCCGCCTGTTCAGAGTAACTACAAACGGTTTCAGGACTTTTGGTTCCATAAGGAACCCGCGCGGTGTCACCAAGATAAACCAGATTCTCTCCCGGCAATAGCCTGCGCAACTCGTGCAACACGGTCAGGCCGCCCACACCTGAATCAAAGACACCGATGGCGTTTTCAGATAAAGACAACGAAGTTCCTGCACTGAAACACTCCCGGCACACCGTCAAAACACCACGCCTGAAGCGGTTCAAATAAAAGTGAATAAAAACAGCGCCAACCTGTTGCCGCTGCGACAAAAACAATCAACTTCTCAGCGCTGCTGATGATAGGTGTAAAGCCACGAGTAGTCAAGGTTTTCAGCACATTTCGCCCTTGTATTTCCTCATAAAAATGCTATCTTTTATGAATTGTCTTATGAAGAGTCTTTCAAACAGGTTATTCGATAAGAGCTTGGTTGTTAATACTCCACGTGGTTTCATGAGCTTAAAAACGGCGGACACTGCAATAATCAGTCGGCGACAACCACCGCCGCTTCTTTTATAAAGGCTGCAAAAAATGACAATGGATCAGTTTATGGATGGGCTGTCGATGTTCGAGACCAAGCACGTGGTGAGTTACGTCACCGAACTGGACCTGATCCACAACCCCTGGTTTATTGCCGGGGCGATCCTGTTTATCGTTGTCAGTCTGCTCCTCAAATGGCACCTGTTGCTCTCCTGCACCCTGAGTCTGGCTGGTCTGATTGGCTTGGTCACGGTCGTTCATCAACAGGGAACAGAACTTGACAAATCCTCCGACAGTCTGTTTATGTTTATCGGTGGCGGTGCCATCATTATCTTCTTTCTGATCTACATGGTATTTCTACGCAGTGAGTAACTGCGCGAAACCCCGCCCTGACCATAACCCGTTGTTGTAAACAGCCAACAAACACAAAAGAACCGCCCTCAGGCATTACCCCCATCCGGAAGGACTATGTTCAGTGAGTAAACGCGATATTATCATGATCGTTCTCGGGATCATCGTTGTGGCCGTACTCTGGGCTGCTCCAGACGAAACCACCCCCCACCTGCCCATGGACGATACCCATAAGGAATTTCATCAGATCGTCAAGCAGGACGGCAAAAAAGCCGCCGAAAAATTCTGCAAAGACTGTCACGGCCAACCCGGCATGGAATTTCCGCCGGATCACCCCGATCCAAACCGGTGCCTGTTCTGCCACAAGGCAACGCCATAATTTCTTGATGACAAAAAACGCCCGGCACACAGTCCGGGCGTTTTTTGTCAAAATAAAAAGATACGGTTCATCCACATCCTTGTTGTTAGAGTGGCCAACCTACGTTTTAGAACAATCCTGTTGCCCGTAGGTGCGAAACTTCTCCACCACCCGGTCCATCTCCTCATCCGCCACCAACACCGGCTCGCCAATGGAACAGGCCTGATAATAGATGCGTGCCACCAGTTCAATCTCCTCCGCCACATTGAACGCCTGGGGCAGATCGTGACCCACCGCCACCAGGCCATGGTTGGCCAGCAACAAAGCGTTGTTGTCGCCAATATGGTTACGCACCGATTCAGCCAGCTCCGCCGTGCCGAAGGTGGCATAAGGCGCGACAGGGACCTTTTTGCCGGCAAAGGCGACCAGATAATGCACGGCCGGAATTTCGCGATGCAAACAAGCCATGGTGGTCGCATAAACCGAATGGGTGTGAACCACGGCGCGGACATCAGGACGGCGATCGTACAGGGCCAGATGAAAACTCAACTCACTCGACGGCTTCCAGCGGCCATCCACCACCTTGCCGGCACGATCAACCAGCACCACATCCTGTGCAGAAACATCCGCGTAATCCATACCGCTTGGACCAATGGCAATCAGATTTTCCTCGGCACTTAAGAGACTGAGGTTACCGCCACTGCCGGTGGTTAAGCCCGCGTGAACCAATTTACGGCCGTAATCGGCAATCAGCTGCCGTTCAAAAGAGAGTTTCATGCGTCATCCCCACTCAGACCAAGAAACGCCAGGGTCGACTCCATCGTGCGATTGACGATCTGTTCCGGCGCGATGCCAACCTGCTTCACAGCCTCAAGGGAATCACTGAATTCGCCGATTCCCTGGGCAATATGGGCATCACTGCCGACGGCTATCGGTGCCCCGTATTCGGCGCACAGTCGGGCGATTTCCAGACAGTTGGGCGCGCTGCCACGCCGCGTACGCCGGAACGACGAGCTGTTGATTTCCAACGCCGTGCCGGTGGCCACGGACTGGCGGACAATAGCCTCATAGTCGATGGGGAACTCCGGATTGCCGGGATGGGAAATGATGTGCACCAGAGGATTTTCCATGGCCAGCATCATGGTTCGGGTGTGGTCGTCACGCGTTGTTCCGGTGTAACCGCAATCAGCGTGAAACCCGGCCAGTATCACATCGAGGTTTTGCAGATAACTTTCGTCGAGGTCAATCCGCCCCTCGTCAAGCAGATTGGCCTCAATACCACGAAATATGCGCACCCCGCACAGGGTGTCGGGGATAAAGCCGAGCACCATAAAATGGTAAAAGTGAGGTGCACCGGGCATGGACGGGCCATGGTCGGTCATGCCAATCCCTTTAAAGCCGAGTGCCGCAGCAGCCCGGGCGTTTTCCTCAATGGTGCTGAACGCATGCCCCGAAGCGATGGTGTGGACGTGCAGGTCCACCTCGGGGGGCAAAATTTCCGACATGTGTTCCCTCCTTACAGTTAAAAAACAAAAAACTTGTCAGTGCCGCAAGCGACATTGTAGATTGCGTGGTTTGCTGGCGCAACATGCCAGAAAATGGCATAATTGCCCCAAACAGCCCCTTAATTTAACACGACACCGTTGAAAGACAATGATGAATTCCTGCGATGCCCTGCTGCACATCAACCGTCCGGCCCGCTATATCGGCGGCGAGGCGGGAAGTATCCATAAAGACCCCAGCCAGGTTGAGCTGCGCTTTGCCTTAGCATTTCCCGATACCTATGAAATCGGCATGAGCCATCTCGGCTCGTCCATCCTTTACCGCGTGCTTAACGGCCAACCCTGGATTGGCGCGGAACGCAGCTATTGCCCGTGGCCGGACATGGCCGCAGAAATGGATGATCAGGGCATCTCCCTGCTATCGCTGGAATCGCAAACACCGTTGGGTGAATTCGACCTGATCGGCTTCAGTCTCCAATATGAGCTGTGCTACACCAATGTGCTGACCATGCTCAAACTGGCCGGCATTCCCCTGCGCCGCGACCAGCGGAACGACAGTCACCCGCTGATCGTGGTCGGCGGCCCGTGCGCCTACAACCCGGAACCCCTGGCTGATTTTATCGACCTGGCTCTGATCGGTGACGGCGAAGAGGCGATCATTGAACTGTGCCAGGCGGTGCGCGACAGCCGCCACGCCGGGGAAAACCGTCAACAATGCTATGATCGTCTCAAACAGATTGACGGCATCTACCTGCCCCACTTATTTGAGTTTCACTACGATGACGAGGGGCACATTCAAGAACGTAACGCACTCGATGCCGATATCCAAAAAGTGAAACGACGCTTCATTACCGACCTCGACAGCGCTGTGTATCCCGACAAACCGGTGATCCCATTCATGCACACCGTTCACGATCGCGTTGCCGTGGAGATCGCCCGCGGCTGCACACGCGGCTGCCGGTTTTGTCAGGCCGGGTACATCTATCGGCCGGTACGCGAACGCAAGGCGGAGACCATCGCCAAGCTCATCGACACCGCCCTGAAACACAGCGGCTACGACGAAGTGTCGTTGTTGTCGCTGTCCAGTGGCGACTACACCGCCATTGAACCGCTACTCAAACACCTCATGGCCCGTTACGCCGAGGAACGCGTGGCCGTGTCGCTGCCGAGTCTGCGGGTCGGCTCCCTGACCGACGAGCTGATCGAAGAGGTGCGCAAAGTGCGCAAGACCGGCTTCACTCTGGCACCGGAGGCTGGAACCGACCGGTTGCGCGATGTGATCAACAAAGGGATCAAAGCCGACGATCTTCTGGACACGGCCCGCACCATCTACACCCTGGGCTGGCGGCTGATCAAACTCTACTTTATGATGGGACTGCCCACGGAAACCCGTGACGACCTTGACGCCATCGTCGAGCTGGCCCGCCAGGTCAAGCGTTGCGCCAAAGGCACCGAAGGTGGCGGTGACGTCAACGTCGCGGTCTCCACCTTTGTGCCCAAGGCGCACACGCCATTCCAGTGGGAAGCACAGTTAAGCATTGCTGAAACCGTGGAACGCCAGCACTACTTACGCGATGCATTGCAGCGCAAAAAACTACGCCTGAAATGGCACGAAGCCGAACTGTCTTACCTCGAAGGTGTGTTTGCCCGCGGTGACCGGCGTCTCGGAGCAGTGCTGGAAAAAGCGGTCGAACTGGGGAGCTGTTTTGACGGTTGGCGCGACCACTTCGAATTCAGCCGCTGGCAGCAGGCCTTTGCCGACTGCGGTATCGACAGCGATTTTTATCTGCGTGCCCGCAATGAAGCGGAGATCCTGCCCTGGGATCATATCGATTGCGGCATTGAAAAAACGTTCTTCCTCGCCGAGCGCCGCAATGCTCTGGCCGAACACTACACCCCGGACTGCCGTACCGGACCGTGCAGCGGCTGCGGCGTGTGCGATTTTAACCAGTTGCGCATGCGCTATGCCGAAGCCCAGCCACAGTTCGCGACGCCGCAGGCCAAACCAAGCCAGGGTGACGAACGCTACAAAGTTCGCCTGTGTCTGCACAAGACCGATCAGGCGCGCTTTGTCAGCCACCTGGAGTTCATGACCGTTATCCAGCGCGCCTTGCGTCGCATTAATGCGCCGGTCCGTTTTTCCCAAGGATTTCACCCCCATCCACGGCTGTCGTTTCCCGATGCCCTGCCCACCGGCGTGGAAAGCATCAGCGAAGTGGTCGATGTCGAGCTGTTCCAACCCATCGACAGCAAGCAACTTTGTCAACAATTAGCCGCAGAGTTGCCTAGCGGCTTTGCCGTGACATCGGTCGAAAATATTCATTGGCGCATGCCGTCACCGGGCAGCTGTATTGTCGCCAGTGACTACCGCGTCCCCCTGGATGAAACCGTTCGCCAGCGAGTAAGTGAACAAATTGATCCATTTCTGGACGCCGACCATGTTATCGTACAACGTAACAAGGGCAACAAAGTGGTCGAAATGGACATCCGTGGCGATGTTGAAGCCCTGCACCTGGAACAGAATGCCCTGATCATGACCCTGCGCAAAGGCAGCCCGGTCGCCATCGCCGCACACCTGCTCGGCCTCGGCGATCACGAAGTCCGCAGCCTGCGCATCTGCAAAACAGCCGTAACCCTGGAGGTTCCCGAGTCGTTTGAGGACTGAATCGGCGTCACGAAGACACATACAGCGCCGAACGGAGTGAACGTCACTGCGATGTTTGTCGGCAACGTGTTTGAGGGCTGTTGTAAACAGGCCAAGCTTTTGCCGACATCGCAGGGTAAGTGAATAAAGAGAGGGGACCCGACGTGTGGGCGCGGAAGTCCACGTCACGTGGGCACCAAGCTTAGTGAGCGGATGCCGTCAACAAGCGCGACACCCTTTTTTCTTGCTGCGCCCTTACAAAATAAACAAAACACTTATTTTGCTTTTCTTTCTATAAAAAGGAGTCTCCCATGACCAAAAAGCTGGTCATCAACACCACCTCGCGCGAAACCCGCGTCGCCTTGCAGGAAAACGGCCACATCGCCGAACTCTACATCGAACGCTGCTGCGATCGTGGCATCGTCGGCAACATCTACAAGGGTAAAGTGATCCGCGTGCTTCCCGGCATGCAGGCCGCCTTTGTCGATATCGGTCTGGAAAAGGCCGGTTTTCTTTACGTTGCTGACGTGATTGACGAAATGGATGCCGTGGTCGATTACGTTGACGGACGCAGCACCAGCGCCGACCCTGGCGATGAAGGGATGGAGGAGAAACCACTGCCGCCCATTGAAGACCTGCTTCAGGAGGGCCAGGTAATCCTCGCCCAGATTGCCAAGGAACCTCTCGGCACCAAGGGTGCACGCATCACCTCTCACATCTCCCTGCCCGGTCGCCATCTGGTTTACATGCCGACAATCGACCACATCGGCATCTCACGGCGTATCGAAAATGAGGAAGAGAAGGAACGGCTGCGTGCCACCGTGGAAGAGATCCGCCCGGCCGGCAGTGGCTATATCGTCCGCACCGCAGCTGAAGGAAAAAGCGAGGAGGATCTGCGTGCCGACATGCTGTATCTCTCTGAATTATGGAAAGATATCGATTCGCGTCAGAAGGATGCCGAAGCCCCGTGCCTGATCCACTCCGACCTCGACGTCACCAGCAAGGTGTTGCGTGACATCCTCACCGAAGATATCCGCCATATTGTCGTTGATTCGCAAAGTGAGTACGATAAAATCGTCCAGTTCCTCGGCACCTACATGCCCAAACAGCAATACACCATTGAGCTGCATGACAAAAACGAACCGCTGTTCGACACATACGGTCTTGAAGTGGAGATCGCCCGGGCATTGGGCCGAAAAGTATGGCTGAAAAGCGGCGGCTATATCATCATTGAGCAGACTGAAGCCCTGACTGCCGTCGATGTCAACACCGGTCGTTTTGTCGGCAAACGCAATCTTGAGGACACCATCCTCAAGACCAACCTCGAAGCGGTACGCGAGGTCGCCTATCAGCTGCGTCTGCGCAATATCGGCGGCCTGATCATCATCGATTTCATCGACATGGAGAAGGAAGCTCACCGCGAGCAGGTGCATAGCGCTTTGGAAGAGGCTCTGAAAAACGACAAAAGCAAAACCAACATTCTCAAAATCTCCGAGCTGGGTCTGGTCGAGATGACGCGCAAGCGGGTGCGCGAAAGCATCGGTCGCACCCTGTGCGAACCCTGCCCCTATTGCGAGGGAACCGGTTACATCAAGAGCCGCACGACCATGGTGTTTGAGATCTTCCGTAAACTGAAGCGGGAGATGAACGATCTGCCCGGCTACCGGATCAACCTGCAGGTTCATCCCGATGTTGCCGCGCTGCTTTACGATGAAGAGAGCGGTGTGATCGATGAATTGGAACGCCATTATCAGAAACAGATCACCATTATCGCCCGGCCCAATTTCCACATCGAACAATTTGAGATCGGTGCCGGCTAACAGGGCGAACCATGGCCAAACAGGATAAGGATAAGCTAACCACCTCCACCGAGGCGATTCTCGAGAGCATCAGTGACGGTGTATTCACTGTCGACAAGGACTGGCGCATCACCTCATTTAATCGTGCCGCCGAGGAAATTACCGACACGCCGCGCGACCAAGCCATCGGCCAGTTGTGCTCGGAGGTGTTCCGCTCCAGCATGTGCGAAAACCACTGCGCCTTGCGTCAGACCCTGTCCGACGGCAAACCGATTATCAACCGCACCGGCTACATGATCAATGCCTCGGGCCGCCGCATCCCCATCAGTATCTCCACCGCTGTGCTACGCGACAGTCACGGTCACATCATCGGCGGTGCCGAAACATTTCGCGATCTCACCGAAGTGGAAGCGCTGCGCAAGCAACTCAGCGGCCAACGCCAGCTGGGCGATCTGGTCAGCAACAGCCCAGTGATGCACGACATCTTCCAGCTGATCACCGCTGTGGCCGCCAGCAGCAGCACGGTGCTGATCCAGGGAGAAACCGGCACCGGCAAAGAGCTGGTTGCCCGTGCTATCCACAGCATCAGTGACCGCGCCGAACAGCCATTTGTTGCCATCAATTGCGGTGCCTTGCCCGACACGCTGCTCGAATCCGAGCTGTTCGGCCACAAAAAAGGGGCGTTTACCGGTGCCGTCGCCGACAAAGCGGGACGCTTTGCCGCCGCCGGACGCGGCACCCTGTTTCTCGACGAAATCGGAGAAATCAGCCAGGCGTTGCAGGTCCGCCTGTTGCGCGTGCTGCAGGAACATCAGTTTGAACCACTCGGCTCCAACCACAGTGAACCTTGCCGTGCCCGCATCCTGGCCGCCACCAATCGTAATCTGGAGCAACTGGTCGAAGAGGGAACCTTCCGCCGCGACCTGTTCTATCGTATTCAGGTCGTACAGATCGATCTGCCTCCTCTGCGCCAGCGCATGGAAGATCTGCCATTGCTGGTCGATCACTTCATCCAACGCTTCAACCAGCTGCAACATAAGAACATCACCACCGTCACACCGGCGGCGCTCAGCGCCCTGATGGCCCACCACTGGCCGGGCAATGTGCGCGAACTCGAAAACGTGGTCGAACGGGCCTTTGTGCTGTGCAAATCCAGCGAAATCGACCTGTCCTGCTTACCGGCAGCATTGCAGCAGGGAGCCACTGACAGCGGAGCCCAAGCCATGCGCGCCAGCCGCCAGCAACACGAGCGGCAGGTGATCCTCGCAGCCCTGAGACGCAACCACTTCAACCGCGCTGCCACGGCGCGCGAACTCAACATCCACAAAGCTACGCTTTACCGTAAGATTACGGCATTAAACATCTCCCTGCCCGATCAGGATGGACGCCACAACACAGCGTCGCAATAACGCAACTCCCCCCACCGCAACCGTCGCATAAATGCGTCATTCATGCCAATATGGCGCACCAGGTATCCACCAAAATAAAAATAAAAAAAATCAACAAAGTCGAATAGATAAAACAAAAATCCACCCAAAAATCAGACGATGGCACCCCTCTTGCTTTTATGGTCAAACAACACTCTAGAAACCACGCGGGAAGGAGCTGCCTGTGGCTACTGCAGGATTTACTATTTGGAATGACCGCATTGCGCCGGTATTTGATGTGGCCAGTCAGCTGATCGTTGTCGATGAACAGTCGAACCAGCCCTGGCAACAATTGTCCCTTCCCGAAGGTTCCGCCTTGGAAAAACTGTGGTTTCTCAAGCAACAGCAGGTCACTACATTGGTGTGCGGTGCCATGACCTGCAGCAGTTACTACGCGGCGGATGGTTACGGAATTACAGTATACCGTTTCATCGCCGGACCCTGCCATGCTGTCATTGACGGCTGGCTTAACCACCTGCCGCTGGAACACCACTTTCCGATGCCGGGTTGTGGCGGTGCCGGACGACAGCGACGCGGACGACGCAACAGACAGATGATGCTGCGCCCCCCGAAATAATTTATAAAGGAGTCGATCATGCCCAATCAAAACGGAACAGGACCTTTAGGAGATGGCCCCATGACGGGTCGCGGTGCCGGTCGTTGCGGCCGTGGACAACGCAACGGTGGGGCTGGCCGCGGTATGGGCCGTCAGCAAATGATGCGGCAAGGCATTCGCCGTCTCGACAACACCAATGACACAGCCCTGCGTCAGCAAATGGACGAGATGCAACAACAGCTCAACACCATGAGCAAATCGCTGGAAGAACTCGGCCGACAACGCAACTGATTTTTTTCATCAGCAATTCAAGGCATCACGGCGGCGATAGGCCGCCGTGATGAACAGAGGAACCATGAAAATAGCTTTCAGTACCCAAGGAACCGATCTCAATGCTTTGGTGGACACCCGCTTCGGTCGCAGCGAACGCTTTGTGATTGTCGATACCGAGCAGGAATCCTTCGAAGTGATTGAAAACACCCAAAACCGCCAGTCCGCACAAGGCGCCGGCATTCAAAGCGCCACGCGCCTGATTCAAAACAATGTCAACGCCGTCATTACCGGACAATGCGGCCCAAAAGCGTTTACCCTGTTAAATCGCTCAGATATTACCGTGTACCCAACGCCGCCAATTGTCATCAGTGAGGCACTTGAAAAGCTAAAGAATGGTCAGCTTTCGCCAACTCAGGCTGCCACAGTTGAGGGCCATTGGGGTGAAGTATGAAACTCGCCATCGCTTCCGGCAAGGGAGGGACCGGCAAAACGACGCTATCCGTTGCTCTGGCCCAGGTCGCCGACAGACCGGTTCAACTGCTCGACTGCGATGTCGAAGAACCCAACAGCCATCTGTTTTTTGAGCAGGCCGCGACGGATTGTGAAATTGTCACAGTGCCGGTGCCACGCATTGATGAACAGCGCTGCCAGCATTGTGGGGCGTGTGGTGATTTTTGCGCGTTTAACGCCCTGGCCTGCCTGCCAACCGAAACGGTTCTGTTTGACGGATTGTGTCACAGCTGCGGCGGCTGTCGTCTGGTGTGCCCCCACGGTGCTATCAGCGAACAACAGCAACGCATTGGCGTAATTCGCAAAGCCCGTCACGGCAAGATCGACCTGCTCAGCGGTGTGCTGGATGTTGGCCTGGCGATGTCACCCCCGCTGATTCGGGCCCTGAAGCGCCATCAAGACGAAGAAAAGCTGATCCTGCTTGATTGTCCACCGGGGACCTCCTGTCCTTTGTCGACCACCATCCAGGATGCAGACATGGTCCTGCTGGTCACTGAGCCGACCCCGTTCGGCCTGCATGATCTGGAAATAGCCGTGGAAACGGTGCGTCAACTCAAGCGCCCCATTGCCGTGATCATTAACCGCAGTGATCTCGGCGACAACAGCATTATCAGCTATTGTCGGCGGGAAAGGATCCCGGTATTACTGCAGTTGCCGTATGAAAAACGGGTGGCCGTGGCGTATTCACGCGGCGAAGGGCTGCTTGACGCCCTGCCCGGCCTGGAGGCGCAACTCGGGATAGTGTTGCATCATGCTGAGAAACTGTATCGGGAGACTCTGTCATGAAAGAACTGACTATCATCAGTGGCAAGGGCGGCACAGGAAAAACCAGCTTGACCGCAGCTCTGGCCGATCTGGCTGACCAGTGCGTTATTGCCGACTGCGATGTCGATGCGGCCAATCTCCACCTGCTGCTGTCACCGCAAGTCGACCACTGCCATGAATTTATCAGCGGTACCATTGCCGTAATCGACGAGCAGGGCTGCACTCAATGTGGTGAATGCCAACGATTGTGCCGATTTGGCGGCATCAGTGCCACACCGCCCTACACCATTCAGCCGTCCGGCTGTGAAGGGTGCGGTGTATGTGCTCGCTTCTGCCCGCAGCAGGTCATCACCATGGAACCACGTCGCTGTGGAGAATGGTATCAGTCCCACACTGAGCAGGGCGCGATGATCCATGCTCGGCTTGATGTCGGCGCCGAAAACTCCGGCAAACTGGTCAGTTTGGTCCGCGAGAAGGCACATCAATGGGCAAAGAAGTACAACATCCCCCTGTTGTTGATTGACGGCCCCCCAGGGATTGGTTGTCCGGTTATCGCTTCCATCACCGGTGCCGACCATGTGTTGATCGTTACGGAACCCACCCTGTCGGGGTTACACGACATGGAGCGGATTATCGACCTGCTGGAACATTTTTCAATCCCCGGCAGCCTGTGTGTCAACCGCTGGGACATCAACCCCAACATGACCCGGCAGATTCGCGACGCGGCAGCCCGCCGCCATGTGGACTGCATCGGTCTGATCCCGTTTGATCGCCATATGGTCAACGCCCAGCTCAAGGCCCAACCGGTGGTCCGCCAGCAGGACAGCATTGCCGCCATGGCCATTCGCGATCTATGGAATAACCTCAACGGTCTCGTAACCGTTCTTGAACCCCCAAACCTCTTACCGAAAAACCAGGAGTCTCGTGTATGAAAATCGCTATCCCTACAGCCGAAGGCAAACTTACCCCCCATTTCGGCCACTGTGAAAAATTTGCCATTGTCACTGTCGACGAAAATGCCGAAATCGGCAGTCCCGAATTTGTCACCCCGCCGCCACATGAGCCGGGTGTCCTGCCGCAATGGCTGGCTGAAAAGCAGGTCACTCTGATCATTGCCGGCGGCATGGGCCAGCGCGCCAAGCAACTGTTTGACAACAACGGCATTCAGGTCATTACCGGCGCACCTGCCGAATTGCCTCAAGTGTTGGTCCAACAACATCTCAACGGCAGCCTGACCACCGGGATCAATCTCTGTGACCATTGATCTGGCAACAGCCACCGGTCAAGGTCAAGGGCATCAACACTGCATTATGTGTGGTGAGCACAATCCGCTGTCGCTGAAACTTTCGTTCAGCGACGACGGTCAGGGAGGTGTCCACACCTCTTTTCGCGGTTCGCCGTGGCTGCAGGGCTACCAGAGCCTGCTCCACGGCGGCATCATCTGTTCCCTGCTTGATAGCGCCATGACCCACTGCCTGTTCGCCCATCGCATCAAGGCGGTGACCGGAGAATTGAAAATCCGTTTTGTTCAGCCGGTCCCCGCCGAAGCCACTCTACAGTTGTCGGCGCGCATCACCCACAGCCTACCACCGGTCTATCGAGTCGAGGCGCAACTCCATCAGGAGGACTGCCTGATGGCACGCGCCGATGCGAAGTTTATGCAATTCGACGCCCTGCCAAACGGGGCGGATCAGCCTGCCCGTCAAGGGGAAAAATCTCCTTGACAGCGCCCCGATCGAACGGTACAGTGCGCCGTTACTGAAGCATAAAAACACAGAGAAACGAGGTGAAGTACATGTATGCGGTGATCAAGACCGGAGGAAAACAATACAAAGTATCCGAAGGTGACACAGTAAAAATTGAAAAAATCGCCGGTTCTGTGGGTGAAACCATCGAACTGAGCGAGGTCCTCATGGTCGGCGGAGAAGAGGTAAAAATCGGAGCACCTCTATTGCCAGACGCAAAGGTTACAGCTCGCATTGTCGAGCAGGGCAAGGACAAAAAAGTTCTCGTCTTCAAATCCAAGCGTCGCAAGGGCTTTCGCAAGACCTATGGACACCGTCAACCCATCACTCGTCTGATGATTACAGGCATTGAGGCTTAAGGAGGCTACTCATGGCTCACAAAAAAGCGGGCGGCAGTTCCAAGAACGGTCGCGACAGTGTTGGTAAGCGCCTTGGCGTCAAGCGATTCGGTGGTCAGGAAGTGACAGCCGGTTCCATCCTGGTACGTCAGCGTGGGACCACGTTCCACCCAGGTAACAATGTTGGTTGCGGCAAGGATTATACCCTGTTCGCCCTGATCGACGGCGTTGTCAAGTTTGAGCGCAAAGACAAGAAGCGTCAGAAAATTTCTGTTTACGCCAACTAGTCGCGCGAACAACACACAACTAAAGACCCGGAGTTCAGCGTTGAGAACTTCGGGTTTTTTTATGGTAGATTGGGAGAACGTTTTTACAAAAAAAACGCCGGATATTCATTTCGACTACCCATGGCCCCATAAACCGTTAAAAAACGTTGCGGTGTTGCCAGGCAACACGATTCACAACACCAGCCGACTTTAAAATTCATGCGATCATCGCGTTTACAACGCGCGTCGCAAGAAAGACAATACCCGATCATGCGTTTCGTTGATCAAGTCAAAATCCACATCAAATCCGGCGACGGCGGCCGCGGCTGCATGTCGTTTCGACGTGAAAAATTTATTCCCCGCGGCGGTCCCGACGGCGGTGACGGCGGCGGCGGTGGCGACGTTTATCTGCACACCGACTCCAGCCTGACCACCCTGCTCGATTTTCGCTACAATGCCCACTATAAAGCAACCAACGGCGCGCCCGGCATGGGCAAAAACATGCACGGTAAAACCGGCGACGACCTGACCATCCACGTGCCTCCCGGCACGCTGGTCTACGATGCCGAAACCGACGAATTGCTGGCGGATATGGTGGAACCCGGCCAAACCACCAAGTTGCTCAGCGGCGGTCAGGGCGGACGTGGCAATGCGCGCTTCGCCACCAGCACCAATCGCGCACCACGCCATTGCCAGCCGGGCACTCCCGGCGAAACCCTCACCCTGCGGCTGGAACTGAAGTTGCTGGCCGATGTCGGCCTGGTGGGCATGCCCAACGCCGGGAAATCAACGTTGATCCGCGCGGTTTCTGCAGCCCGGCCCAAAGTGGCCGATTATCCGTTCACGACGCTAGTACCCAACCTTGGCGTCGTGCGCTATGGCGGATTCAAAACCTTTGTCATGGCCGATATCCCCGGATTGATTGAGGGCGCCAGTGACGGCCAGGGGCTTGGCACCCGTTTTCTGCGCCATGTGGAGCGAACCGACTTTTTCCTCCATCTGGTGGACCTGACCAGCTCCCCGGAAGACAATCTGCTTGAGCCGTTTGACATCATCAATGGCGAACTGAAACGCCACGATGCCACTCTGGCCGACAAGCCGCAACTGGTGGTACTGACAAAAAATGATGTCACCGATGTCCGTGAACGAGCTGACATCGCTCGCCCCCTGTTTGAACAACGCGGCTATCAGGTGTTTACCATCTCCGCCATCAGCGGCGACGGTCTTAAAGAACTGGTCGAGGAAGTGGGAACACGTCTCGACGCGTTAAAGGAAGTAACTCCCGATGATGGCACGACGAATTAAAGCCATGCGCAAAACATTGATTTCACCGGCAAAGCGGGTGGTAATCAAAGTTGGCAGTGCGGTGATTTCTGATCAGGACGGCCTTGATCGCGACCACCTTGATGCTCTGGCCCAGGATATCTGCACGCTGAAACAGCGTGGCTACGAAGTCATCCTGGTCTCGTCGGGTTCCGTGGCGGCGGGAAAAAAAGATCTGGGCATTACCGGCCGGCCGAAGACCATCCCGCTCAAACAGGCTGCTGCGGCCGTTGGCCAAAGCCGTATGATGCGTTACTACCGCACGGCGTTTCGCGAGCGCAAGGAAAATGTCGCCCAGGTGCTGCTGACCCGTGACGACCTGGCCAACCGCCGCCGCTATCTCAATGCGCGCAACACTCTGACAACGCTGCTTGATTACGGCATTGTCCCGATTATCAATGAAAACGACACCGTCGTTGTTGACGAAATCCGCTTTGGCGACAACGACAACCTGTCGGCGCTGGTGACCAACCTGATCGACGCTAACCTGCTGGTCATCCTGTCCGATGTCGACGGGCTTTACGACAAAGATCCGCGCAAACACGACGATGCCACCCTGATCCAAGAGGTGGAACGGATTAATGAAAAGATTAAAGCGATGGCCGGCGTTGCCGACAGCGAACTCGGCACCGGCGGCATGGCCACTAAACTCAAGGCGGCCAAGCGCGCCACCATGCACGGAGTCGGCACCGCCATTATCAACGGCCTGACACCGGGCAACCTGCTCCGCCTGTTTGACGGCGAAGATGTCGGCACCTATTTTTTCCCGGCCAGCAACCGCATGGCAGCTAAAAAGCACTGGATCGCCTTCACTAAAAAACCGCGCGGCAAGTTACTCGTCGACGACGGGGCGGTCAATGCCATTGTCAACAACGGTCGCAGCCTGCTGCCCTCAGGCATCAAAGGGGTGGAAGGCGGTTTTGACCGTGGCGACGCCGTGCGCCTATGCGACGAGCAGGGCAACGAATTCGCCAAAGGTGTCACCAACTACGCCCTGGCCGAGCTACTGCAGATCATGGGCAAAAAAACCGCTGAAATTGAGCAGGTTCTCGGCTATAAATATGGCGATGAGATCATTCACCGCGACAACCTGGTTCTGACCGAAGACGACGGTGACGAAAACAGCTAATTCAAGATCACGCAAGGAGCATTGAGAATGAATGTTGCAGAGCAGATGAAACAACTGGCCGTCGAGGCCAAACAGGCGGCGACAACTATGGCCGAGCTCTCTTCGGCTGTCAAAAACGACCTATTATGCCGTATGGCCGCGGCCCTGGAAGCCGAAACCAGCCAACTGCAACAGGAGAATGAAAAAGACCTGCAGGCCGCCCGCGACAACGGTCTGTCCAGCGCCATGATCGACCGCCTGGTTCTCAATGATGACCGCATCACAGCCATGGCCGACGGGCTGCGCGAAGTCGCCTCCCTGCCGGATCCGGTTGGTGAAGTTACCGGCATGTGGCTTCGCCCCAACGGCATTCAGGTAGGCCGCATGCGCATCCCTTTGGGCGTCATCGGCATCATTTTTGAGTCGCGTCCCAACGTCACCGCCGACGCCGCCGCCCTGTGTCTGAAAAGCGGCAATGCGGTGATCCTGCGTGGCGGTTCCGAGGCCATTCACTCCAATACCGCCATCGGTGCCATCCTCAAAAACGAATTGAACGCGATGGGACTGCCGGAAGCAGCGCTGCAGGTCGTAACCACCACGGATCGCCAGGCCGTCCATGAACTATTAAAACGCGACGAAGAGATCGACCTGATCATTCCGCGTGGCGGCGAAGGCCTGATCCGTTTTGTCAGCGAGAATTCCCACATTCCGGTGATCAAGCACTACAAAGGGGTGTGTCACACATTTGTCGACGCCGACGCCGACACCGACATGGCCACCGAAATCTGCCTTAACGCCAAAGTGCAGCGCCCCGGCGTGTGCAACGCCATGGAGACTCTGTTGATCCACAAGGATATTGCGGAAACCTTTGTGCCGCATATTGCCCGAGCCATGAAACAACACAACGTGGAGCTGCGCGGCTGCCCGGCCACCTGTGCCCTGACCGATGACGCCATTGCCGCCACGGACACCGATTGGGACGAGGAATATCTCGATCTGATCCTTGCAGTACGCATTGTTGATAGTCTCGATCAGGCCATTGACCACATCCGCCGCCATACCTCGCTCCACACCGAGGTTATTGTCACCAGCAATTACACGAATGCGCAGAAGTTTACCCGCAGCGTCAACTCCAGCGTCACCATGGTTAACGCTTCATCGCGCTTTTCCGACGGCAACCAACTGGGCCTCGGTGCTGAAATCGGCATCTCAACCACCAAACTACACTCCTTTGGCCCCATGGGTTTGGAAGATTTAACCACGCGCAAATTTGTGGTCTTCGGTAATGGCCAAGTGCGCCCCTGACGAAACCGACACGATGAAAACAGGGATTATCGGCGGCACATTCAACCCCATCCACCTGGGCCATTTGGCTATTGCCCGGGAGATGCAGCAACGTTTTGCGTTGGACCGGGTGTTGTTTATCCCGGCAGCCACCCCACCGCACAAACAGGTCGAAGGATTGCCGCCGTTTGCCCAACGGCTGGCTATGGTTGAATGCGCCATAGCCGGGACAGACGGCTTTGAGGCATGCGACATTGAGGGACGCCGCCAAGGAAAAAGTTATTCACGCGACACCCTGCAACAACTCCATGCCCTTTACCCCGAGGACAGCTTCTATTTCCTTATCGGCATGGACTCGCTTCACAGCTTGCACACCTGGTACCATTTCGAGGATATTTTCCCCTTATGCGACCTGGTCGTCGCCCGTCGCCCAGGCGTGGCGAAACCAGCGTCAACAGACGCTCTGCCCGTTGCTATCCGTGGACAGTTCTGTTATGATTCCGTACTTAAAACTTTTTGCCACACCAGTGGCAGCCACCTGTATTTCTTGACGGAATCGTTCATCAACATCTCGTCAACACAAATACGTCACAACCTGGCTGACAATCGCCCTGTTGAAGAAGCACTTCCGCAGGCGGTCTATGAATATATCAAGACGCATCACCTGTATGCGTCCGGGAAAGGTTAACGATTTTGCAATCCGATCAACGCGCTCTGTTGTGTTCTGAATACGCTTCGGACAGAAAAGCCCTCGATATCAAGGTGCTCCATATCAGCAAACTGTCCTCTCTGGCGGACTATCTGGTCCTGGCCACCGGCACCTCGGATCGTCAGGTGCAGGCCATTGCTGAGTCTGTCCGACTGGGACTGAAGCAGAACTACAATCTGCAGCCCCTCGCCGTCGAAGGAATGAACGAAGGACGCTGGGTCCTGCTGGACTATGGCGATGTGATGGTGCACGTATTTCAACAGGAGGTCCGCTCATTTTACGATTTGGACGGTCTGTGGTCTGAGGCAGACGAACTGGAACTGCTTCAGGAAAACGCTGCCAACCGATAAAGACAGGCTACCGTGAAACTGACGATTCTCTGTGTCGGCAAACTGTCGCTGCCTTTTCTTAAGGAAGGCCGCGACGAATATCACCAACGCCTGAAACGCTATCTACCTGTTGACGAGATTGAGCTGAAAGAAGAAAAACGCGGCGGCAAAAAAGCCACGCCCGACTTTGTCCGCAACCATGAGGCCGAAGCCCTGATGGCACGTATTCCACCGGGAAGCCACGTCATCGGTCTCGACGAAAAAGGGCACCGGCTCAGTTCCAAGAAACTGGCCGCCAGTCTGGAAAAACATATGAATCAGGGCACAGGCAATGTGTGCTTGATCATTGGTGGCGCATACGGTCTGACAGACACACTGCGACAACGTTGCGATAGCCTGTTATCGCTGTCCGACATGACCATGACCCACCAGATGGCCCGCATGTTCCTCTACGAACAACTGTACCGGGCCATGACAATTATCCGTCGGGAGCCGTATCATAACAGTTAACGGCTGCCGTTGCCCGGCCCCGCCGGACGGGACAAAAACTGAATCATCCATACATCTGGTGTATTGTAGATACAATTTTATATTTATCTCGGGAGTTTCCCGCAGGAGGACCGTATGACCCTCATGTCATTTCTTCTCGTTGTCATCATGTTCCTGGCTTTTTTTGTCTTTTTCTCAGGCATTAACCCCCAGGAAATGACCATTTTTTTCCTGCCGGACAGTTCGGTCACCTACCCGGTGACCGTTGTGGTCATTGGCTGCATCCTGGTCGGCCTTTTCATCGGCTACGGTTTCCACCTCTACGGTGCCCTGACTTACGGGCTGCGCAACTGGCTGCGCGGACGCGGTGAAAAAAGAAACAAAGAGATCGATACCATCTACCGTGACGGTGTCGGTCGCCTGCTCTCCGGGGACATCAAAAAAGCCCACGCCCTGCTGCAAAAAGCCATCGACAAAGATCCCAACAAGGTGGAAAGCTATATCGCCCTGGCCAGCGTCAACACCCAGGAAGGTGACCAACAAGGAGCGATTACCTTACTGCGTAAAGCCAAAAGCATTAACGGTAAAAGCCTTGAAGTCCTGTTCAAACTGGCGGCGACCTACGAAGACCTGGGTGAAGACGATTCGGCGAGCAAGGAGATCGAAGAGATCCTTGAGTTGGAGAAAGATAACCGCAAAGCTATCCGCGCCCTCCGCGACCTGCACATGAAGCATCAGCGTTGGGAACAGGCACTTGAACTGCAGAAGCGCCTGCTTAAAGCCGGTCCAAGTGGCAACCGCATCCAGGAAGAGAAAGAAAAAATCCTCTCTATCCGTTACGAGGTTGCCCGCCAGAAACTGGCCAACAACGATGAAGATCAGGCCATTTCGTCTCTGAAACAGATCATTAAGGAAGCGCCGGAATTCACGGCGGCCCGCGTCACCCTCGGCGATGCCTATGCCCAGCAGGACAATGCTGAAGATGCGGCACTCATCTGGCAGGACAGCTACAAAAAACTCGGCCGCAGCGTTTTTCTATCTCGTCTGGAGAATCTCTACATCGAACAGGAAGACCCGCAATCTCTGCTGTCGTTTTACAGCAGCGCCCTGATGGCGCGCAGCAACGACCTGGTGTTGCGCTTTTTCTACGGCAAGCTCTGTTTGCGTCTGGAAATGGTTGACGAAGCACTTGAGCACATCTACACCGTGGAGAGTTCCGCACCCGACTTTCCGCAGATCCACCTATTGCTGGCCGAAGCGCATCGTCGCCGTAACCGCATTGACGAAGCGATCGGAGAGTACCAGAAAGCCCTCGGCGTCGACAACCAGCTCAGCCTCGGTTATGTCTGCGACTGCTGCGGCACCACCTCTCTGGAGTGGATGAGCCGCTGCGAGCAGTGTGGCACCTGGGGCAGCTACAGCATCGCCTTCCGCAAACTGATCGAAGATCGCAAGGTTGTTGAACCGGTGATCCCCCAGGCGGGAGTATAACCATCATGGCCCCCGCTCAACGTCCCGTCATCCTGACTATTCTCGACGGCTGGGGAATCAACCCCAACCGGGAGAACAATGCGGCAGCTTTGGCTGACACGCCGTTTCTTGACGGGCTGTTCCAGCGTTACCCCAACAGCCGCCTTGAAGCGTCAGGTCTGGCCGTCGGACTGCCGGAAGGGCAAATGGGCAATTCGGAAGTGGGGCATTTGAATATCGGTGCCGGTCGGGTCGTCTATCAGGACCTGACCCGCATCACAAAAAGCATCAGCGACGGCGATTTTTTCACCAACGCAGCTCTCTGCGAAGCCATGGATCGTACCAAATCACGGGGCGGAGATCTGCACCTCATGGGCCTGCTTTCCGATGGTGGTGTCCACTCCCTGAACAGCCACCTTTACGCACTGGTTAAGCTGGCCAAAGACAAGGGAATCAAAAAAGTTTACATCCATGCCTTTATGGATGGCCGCGATACGCCACCGCGCAGCGGTGCAACCTATCTGCAGCAACTTGAAGAGCAGCTGCAGCAACTCGGCACGGGAACCATTGCCACCATCTCCGGCCGCTTCTACGCTATGGACCGCGATCAACGTTGGGAGCGTGTCGAACAGGCCTACCGTGCCATGGTCGAGCGTCAGGGCAACACTTTTGCTTCCAGCGCTGCCGCCATTCAAGCCTCCTACGCCAATGATGTCAGTGACGAATTTATCGTGCCCTGCCTCATCGAAGGCGGCAAAGCCGTCAGCGACGATGACGGCATGATTTTTTTCAATTTCCGGGCGGACCGGGCACGTGAAATCTCCCGTGCGTTCACCACAGACGATTTCGACGGGTTCTGCCGACAGAAAAAAATCGACCTGGCCCATTATGTGTGCATGACCGAGTACGACGAGCACCTCAAGCTGCCTGTTGCCTTCCCGACAGAAACCTATCCCAACATTCTGGCCCAAACGGTCGCAGCGGCCGGGCTGAAACAGCTGCACATTGCCGAGACAGAAAAATATGCCCACGTCACCTTCTTTTTCAACGGCGGCAATGAAACCAGCTACACCGGCGAAGACCGCATTCTGGTCCCTTCACCAAAAGAAGTGGCCACCTACGATCTGAAACCTCAAATGAGTGCTGAAGAGGTCAGTCGTCAAGTCACGGAGCAAATTCGCAGTCATACCTACGACCTGATCATCCTCAACTTTGCCAATCCGGACATGGTCGGTCACACCGGCATTCTCTCCGCAGCCATCACTGCGATGGAAACCGTTGACCACTGCGTCCAACAGGTTGTGGAAACCGCCTTGGATGCCGGAGGATGTCTGCTGATCACCGCTGACCACGGCAATTGCGAACAGATGGCGGACGCTTCAGGATCACCACACACCGCACACACCAGCAACCCGGTTCCACTCCTCTACGTCAGCGAGCACACTGACGGTGTTTCCCTGCAACCCGGAAAACTGGCCGATCTGGCTCCAACATTGCTACAACTGTTGAACCTGCCGCAACCGGTGGAGATGACCGGCCATAGCCTGCTCAGCAACCGCTGAGCTGAGGACAACCTCAGAAGATGGCCATTGCCCACGCAATCCATCCCCTTGTTAAGCTCTTCAAGGCTGTCGATATCAGCCTGTTTCCACCTGCTTGCCCCGCATGTCAGAAACGACTGAACACCGAGGAGTCATTCCTATGCCATGACTGCCAAACATCGTGCCTGCAACAGCCGACAACCTATTGCCCACGCTGCGGCCATGCCCACCCTGCAACAACCAAGCAGAACCATCTATGCAGCCACTGCTTGACCTCCAGCCCTCCCTTTAACTGGCTCAAGGCTGCGGGAATCTACCAAGGGCAGCTTGCTGAGCTGCTGCAACAGTTCAAGTTCCACCACAAAACATCCCTGGCATCGCCTCTGGCCGATCTAATCCTGCACCAACATCAGCAGGCTATCGATCAGTTTGCAGCCGATGCCATCGTCCCGATCCCACTCCACCCGCAGCGTCTCCGTGAACGCGGCTACAATCAGGCCCAGCTGATCGGACAACAACTGGCAAGACATCTTAACCTTCCCGTGAACGGCTCACTGGTCCTGCGCAACAGACCAACACCGCCACAATCGACACTCAGCCTGACTCAACGCATGGACAACATGCGCAGCGTGTTTTACAGCCCAGAAGCACGGCCATCAAAAATCCTACTGATAGACGACATTGCCACAACAACATCCACCGCCCGAGCTTGCAGCCGCGCCTTGACGCAACGCGGCCACAAGGTCGCGGTACTGGTTGTCGCCCGAGCCCTGCCTCGTCACTGACACCCACCCGCAACCACAACAGCCCGTCAAAAACACGCCAGCCCGACGCAAGATCAGCTTTTTACCAATTTTGGTATTTTATGTCTTGACTGACGAAATAGAGGTGCTAACATCGTTAAAAAGCACAAAGGAGTTTCTCATGGCAAAAAAACGTCAGACACCCTCTTCCGCACAGCTTGAAAATCAGGCAAAAAAAGCGGAAAAAGAGCGTCAAAGTCGCTATTTCAATAGCGAAGAGCAGCAGCGCAACATGAAAAATCTCCTCTACGGACCCTCTGAGACGAGCGACGAGTCCTGACTTTCCTCGGCAGGCATCTGCCTGCCCCCGACAAGACCACACAATCTCCTTGCCCGCCCCTAGCCAATGTGCTAGATAATTTCTTTGCGTTTACGCTGTCATTCCATTTTTCGTGAAGGAGCACAACTATGCAGGACATCCAGATCTTACCTGTGGATGAGACCAAACAACCGGTTCAGGATGAATCGCAGCTGGTTTTCGGCAAAGAATTCACCAACCGCATGTTTGTCATGGAATATAAAACCGGACAGGGCTGGCACTCACCACGCATCCAACAATACGGACCGTTCAGTCTCGACCCGGCGGCAGTGGTATTACACTACGCCCAGGAAATTTTTGAAGGGCTCAAAGCTTTTCGCCGTGATGACGGCGAAATCGCTTTGTTCCGCCCCAGAGACAACTTCGAGCGTTTCAACCTCAGTGCCCGTCGCATGTGCATGCCGGAGCTGGATGTCGATCTGTGCCTCAAGGCACTGCGTGAACTGCTCAAACTGGAACAGAACTGGGTGCCGAAAAGTGAAGGCACCAGCCTGTACATCCGCCCGACTATGATCGCCACAGAACCGATTCTTGGTGTTAAACCAGCTGATGAATACCTGTTTTTCATCATCCTGTCTCCAGTGGCCGCTTACTACAAAGGCGGGTTGAAACCTGTTAAAATCTGGGTCTCTGATGAATATGTACGTGTTCCCAGCGGCGGCACCGGCGAAGCAAAGACCGGCGGAAACTATGCCTCCAGCCTCTACGCGTCAGCTCTGGCTGCGCAGAAAGGCTACGACCAGGTATTATGGCTCGACAGCGTTGAACGCAAATATGTCGAGGAGGTCGGCAGCATGAATATCTGCTTCCTCTACGACGGCAAGATCGTCACCTCGCCACTGAGTGGCTCGATTCTCAACGGCATCACCCGCCGCTCTATCCTGACCTTGGTTAAGGAGATGGGCTACGAGGTCGAAGAACGCGCCCTGACCATTGACGAAATTCTCGACGGCGCCGCCAACGGTCGACTTACCGAAGCCTTTGGCACCGGTACTGCTGCCGTCGTTTCTCCGGTTGGTCATTTCACGTACCGAGAACGCGAAGTTGACCTCGGCAATGGCGAAGCCGGTGAACTGACCATGAAACTCTACAACACTCTGACCGGCATTCAGTACGGTCGCTGTGAAGACAAACACAACTGGGTTGAAACCCTGTAAATTCGACCTCTTTACACCAACAAAGCCCCGGCATGACAAGCGGGGCTTTGTTGTATACGCCCTATTGAGTACACAAAAACACACACAAAAACTCACCCCTACCCATACCACACTCCACATCTGACCTTAACACAGCACAATTCCTTTGCTTATTTAATCAGTTACAAGTATTGGCCCCACGTCGAAAAAATAGGCACGCCACTTGCTTATAAGTTCCAAGGTCAAAGAAATCATTCGATTGGAGGACAATGCCAATGTGTCGAATTGGAGCAATTAAAAGTAAAAACTATACCCACCCGAGTAAAGCCCTGCAGTTGATGCAATCTCAGCAAAAAGGGCACGACAACTCAGGGTTTGCCATGGTCATGCAGGATCTGGGCGGTATTTTTGAGGGGTATAAGCATCTGCCCACCCTGTCTATGGCCTGCACCGATGAGGGCTTAAATCTGGCGGAAAACATCCTGCACGGAGCTGGCTTTCGCCGCGTTCTGCAATGGGTGCCTGACACCTTTCCCAGTGAAGAACTCGACATCAATGCGATGCCGAACTACGTGTTTGAGACCTTCAGCTACCCGAAAAGCTACAAGCACGCCACCCAAGAGGAAAAAGAGGAGCTACTGCTCGACATGCGCCTGAAAATGCGCGCCGCACTGGAGCCGGACGAGCAGGGCTTTGTTTACTCGTTCTGGCCGGATGTCGTTACCCTGAAAGAGATCGGCGACCCACGCGACATCGGCACTTTTTTCAACCTGTGGCAGCCTGACGAGAATTTCACCGCCAAGGTGATTACCGCCCAATGCCGTCAGAATACCAACTACGATATCGTGCGCTATGCGGCCCATCCGTTTTTCCTCCAGGGATATACCGGACTGGCCAACGGCGAGAACACCTTTTATCAAAAGAACAAGGAAATACAGGCCAAGCTGCACCGTGGCTACATCGGCTTTGAATCAGATTCACAGTGCTTCCTCTACAGCCTGCACTATATCCACCGCCAGCTAAAATGGCCGCTGCAGTATTTCAAACATGTCATCACGCCACTGCCATTCGATGAACTGCAGAGCCGTGACGATGCTGACCAACTGCGCTCCATCCGTCAGTCTCTGGCCCACCTGGAGATTAACGGACCAAACACCATCATCGGCGTGCTGCCGGACAACACACTGTTCACCTGCTGCGACGCTAAAAAACTGCGGCCGGTTGTTCTTGGTCAAACAGAGGACACCATCGCCATCGCTTCGGAAGTATGCGGCATTAACGAAATCCTGCCGGATCGTGAATGGTCGACTGATATTTACCCCAACGAACGCGAAATCGTCGTGATCAATGATGAGCTGGAGGTTGCACGATGGAAACAGTAAAAATACAGGATATCACCCCCAATGATCTGCCATGGAAGATTCGCTACGACGCCAGCCGCTGCACCCTGTGCGGCTCCTGCGTTGCGGCCTGCTCTTTTCGCGCCATCGAGCCGAAAATCGAGCGTCGTCGCATGGTCTTTTCCGAAGGCGACCTGCCGGATCCGCGTGCCCGCTTCTCCGCGGTGCCGGTGATCCAACAGGTCAACTCGCTGAAAAACTACTGCCGTGGCTGCGGTATCTGCGAAAAGGTGTGCCCCAACGACGCCATTGCTCCAGTGCGCAACCCGGATACGCGTCATCCCATCGTCACCCGCTGCAGCGGTGGCGACTCGATCAAGCGTGGCGGTCGTAAAAATCTGACCGGCAGCACCCGCACTCTAGACCAGCTGCGCGTCGGCCGCATTTCGCAAATGACCGACCCGAGCCTCGATGCCCAGCGTCACACCTTTGACATGCTGGCACCGTTCGGTCGCATTCTGCCGGCTGAAGAACTGTCCATGACATTGGACAGCAACGGCAAGCTGGTCAACAACGCCCAGACGCCGCCGGTCAACTGGATCTACCCGGTCATTATCGGCGACATGTCCATCGGTGCACTGTCCTGGCGGATGTGGGAAGGCGTGGCCATGGCTGTTGCCTACCTCAATGAGGAATGTGGCCTGCCGGTGCGGATGTGTTCCGGCGAGGGGGGCGTTCCAATGCGTCTGCTCACAAGCAAATACCTCAAATACCTGATCCTGCAGGTCGCGTCCGGACACTTCGGTTGGAACCGGATCATCAAAGCCATGCCGCATATGGTGGAAGATCCGGCCGGCGTTCTGATCAAGATCGGCCAGGGCGCCAAGCCCGGTGACGGTGGCTTGCTCCAGGCGCAGAAGGTCGCTGAACACATCATGGCCATTCGCGGGGTTCCCAAAGCCGACCTGCTCAGCCCGCCAAACCATCAGGGCCTCTACTCCATCGAGGAGAGTGTCCAAAAAATGTTCCTGTCGTTCAACGCGGCATTCAAATTCCGCGTTCCGGTGTCCATCAAGGTAGCGGCCTCAGCGACCAGTGTTTCGGTATTCAACAACCTGGTCCGTGACCCTTACAATATCGTCGGCGGTTTCTTCCTCGACGGTATCGACGGCGGTACCGCAGCGGCCCACGAAGTTTCTCTGGACCACACCGGTCACCCGATTGTCAGCAAGCTGCGTGATTGCTACCTCGCTGCCGTCACCCAGGGACGCCAGGGTCAGATCCCACTGTGGGCGGCCGGCGGCCTCGGCAAGACCGGCGATCTGGCAGCTGATGCTTTTAAGATGATGTGCCTTGGTGCCAACGGCGTCTTCAGCGGCAAGCTGATCTTGCAGATGGCGGGCTGCGTCGGCAACGACCTCGGTCGCTGCAATGCCTGCAACACCGGCCTGTGCCCGGCAGGAATCACCTCGCAAATCCCGGCGTTGGCCCACCGTCTCGATCCGGAAAAGGTTGCCGAAAACATCGTCAACTACTTCCTGGCCATGGACCAGGAGCTGAAAAAGCTCATGGCTCCTATCGGCAACTCCTCGCTGCCCATCGGTCGCTCCGATGCACTGGTCGCCATGGATAAAGCCGTCGCCGATCGCCTGCAAATCCAGTACGTGTGTTAAGGAGGATCTCAATGGCTGCACAAATTAATGGTTTTGATGCCAATGCCCGGCGTCTCTCCACTCAAATATTACTGCAAAAAATCTACACCGCTCTGGAACAGGGAGAAACCGAATTTGAGGTACTCTCCTCCGGACATCACAATATTGGCGGCCCACTGTGGACCGAAGATGGTACGCCACTGAAGTTCCGGGTGAAAAACCCCGGCCAGCGTGTCGGCTCTTTCGGCCTCAACGGCACCGATATTGTTGTTGACGGCTCAGCACCGGCTGATGCTGGCTGGCTCAATGCCGGTGCCACCCTGACGATTCTCGGCGACAGCGGCGACACCACGGCCCACTGTGCGGCAAGCGGTAAAATCTACGTCGCCGGCCAGGTGGGAACCCGTAGTGGTTCGTTGATGAAACACGACCCGGCATTTGACGCCCCGGAACTGTGGGTTCTGAAAAAGACCGGATCCTTCTCGTTTGAATTTATGGGTGGCGGTATTGGTGTCATCTGCGGTGTTGACTGCGAAAACGAGGAATCCATCCTCGGTGATCGCGGCTGCGCCGGCATGGTTGGCGGCACCCTGTACATCCGCGGTCCGGTTACCGGCCTGTCCAACGATGTCTGGTTGATGGAACTGGACGAGGCCGACCACCAATTCCTCCGCCAGGGTCTTCCGGAATTTCTGGAGCGCATTGAGCGTCAGGATCTGACCGACACCCTGACCGATATGCGCCCGTGGAAAAAGATTGTTGCCAAGACCTACGAAGAACGCAACGCCAAGGAGCGCATCTCTCTGAATGAATTCCGACTCGGCAAGTGGGTCGAGGGCGGCATTTTCGGCGACATCGTTGACGACGATTACAACCACGTTGCCGGACTGGTTAATGCCGGCGACGACCGCCTGAAAGTGCCACACTGGATGGAAAAACGCTACGCCGCACCGTGTCAGTCCTCCTGCCCGTCGTTCATCCCGACCCAGGACCGCCTCAAACTGCTGCGTGAAGGCAAAGAAAAAGAGGCCATGGAACTGGTGTTGCGCTACTCGCCGTTCCCGGCCAGCGTCTGCGGCCAGGTGTGCCCGAATCTGTGCATGGACGCCTGCAGCCGTCGCTTCCTCGACAGTCCGGTTTCCATGAAGCAACTCGGTGCCCTGTCCGTCGGCACACCGGCTCCAGAATGTGAACCGGACACCGGCAAGAAAATCGCCGTCATCGGTGGTGGCCCCGGCGGTCTGTCTGCGGCCTGGCAACTGCGCCTCAAAGGGCATGACGTCACCGTCTATGAAGCGGATGAGCGACTGGGCGGCAAGCTGTACCAGGCTATCCCGACCGAACGCCTGCCTGAAGAGATCCTCCAGGGGGAAATTGATCGCATGCTCAGCAGCGGCATCAAAGCCCAGACCGGGACCAAGGTCGATGCCACATTATTTGATGAAATCCGCCAGAACAACGATGCCGTTATCATCGCCACGGGCGCTCACAATCCGGTGGTTATTCCATTCCCCGGCCACGAGCGCATGGTCAAAGGACTCGACTTTCTCAAGCAGATCAATGCCGGTCAAAAACCGTCGATTGGTAAAAAAGTCGTCGTTATTGGCGCAGGCAACGCCGGCATGGATGTCGTGCTCGGCGCCTATGCTATGGGTGCCACAAAGGTCATTGCCATCGACGTCCAGCGTCCGGCGGCCTACCAGAAAGAGATCGATCACGTCAAATCACTGGGTGGTGAAATCCGCTGGCCGGTCTTTACCGATCACATCAGTGAACAAGGCCTGCACACCAAGGATGGCGAACTGATCGAAGCGGACGATGTGATTATCTCCATCGGGGAGCGCCCTGACCTGTCTTACGTTCCCAACGAATGGCTGACCGATCGCGGCATGATGGATGTCAACAGCTGCTGGCAGGTTCACGGCCAGGACAACATCTTTGCCATTGGCGACACGACACGCCCCGGCCTGTTAACCAATGCCATTGGCCACGGCCATGAAGCTGCGGACTACTGCAGCGATTGGCTCAACGGCCTGGAAGTGGTGGAACGCAAAAAACTGGAAGTGATCCCTCAGCACCGTCTGAGCAAGGAATTGTTCCGTCCGCGAAATCGCGGACGTCTTAACATCACCGACGGTCGCGAAGAGACCACCCGCTGCATCTCCTGCGGCACCTGTCGTGACTGTTCCATGTGTCTCGAAGCGTGTCCGGAAGCGGCAATCCGCCGCATTGAAGGGCCGAACGGCACCTTCGAATACGTCTCCGACGACCACGTCTGCATCGGCTGCGGCATCTGTGCCGGCCTGTGCCCGTGCGGCATCTGGACGATGGAGCAAGTGGTGTAGCCATATTCTAAAAAATAAAAAAAACCTAAAAAAGACGAGCTATGGCTCGTCTTTTTTTATTCTTGCAGTATACTCCTATGATGAACGTCAGCCGATACGGCCATTTTACGGAACAGAAGTCGTCATATCACCTAACAAATCCCTGAATTGCACTTTTCCCTCAAGGTATAAAACAAGAAAAGGCACAAAAACCACCAGTTACGAAAAGTGGCACACATTGTGATATGCGAATATAAGGACATAACATTGTCGCTATCTAGATAAATACGATCCGTGATCAGACGTGGCCCTGTCACACATGGCTGATCTCGCACATCGTCTTAGAGCACAGCAGATGGTCTGCTGTGAAATGATTTCGTAGAGCGAACGCTCTAACTCAATCAAAACGCACCACAAGGAGGCAACACATGGTGAAAAGAACACTAGGTCTGATCCTGGTCGCTCTGATGCTCCTGCCCGCAGGCGCATTTGCAGCACCCTCGACAGCAGATCTCGCCCGTCAGATCGACATGCTGACCAAGCAACTGAGCGATCTGCAGGAGCAACTGAACGAAGTTCAAGACACAACCTATGACAATGCCGATTCCGTTGAGCTGCTGGAAACCAGCGCTGAAAAATGGGACGAGCACAGCCGCTTTGAGTTCTTCGGCGACTACCGCTTCCGCATGGACTACAGCGATACCGACACCAAAGCGTTCTGGAGTGCAGGAGACATCGCCAGTGCCGTTGGTGACATGAAAACCGTTACGGGCTATGATGTACAAAGCATTCTGGGGCTGATGAGCACCTACTCTGCCGACGAGCGTAAAGCGATGATGGAAAATCTTCCTGCATCATTGGCTCAAATGGGGCTCATGATGTCAGGCGTTATGCCTGGAACTCCTGCATTTGATGCCGCGTTCCCGACCGCTCTGGCTAACGTTCAGGCTGCTGGCGTAACCGAAGGTTACACCATGACTCCCAAGAACAACTACGAGAATGACATTCTCTACACCAACCGTTTCCGCCTCGGCATGAAAGCCAAGATCTCTGATCAAATGGAGTTCAAAGGCCGCTTGGCCATGTACAAGGCTTGGGGTATGCAGTCTAACCCGACCTCCAATGGCCCCTACTTCATGAACCAGTTCAATGAGATGGACGGTGCGACTACCCGTCAACCTTCCGACAGCATTGTCCGTGTTGACCGTGCTTACATCAACTGGACCGGCATCGCGGATCTGCCGATCTGGTTCTCTGTTGGTCGTCGCCCGACCACTGACGGTCCCCCGGCGCACCTGCGCATGGGTACCGGCAAGCGTATGGCAACTCCGATTAACTTCATGGACTACGCCTTTGACGGTGCCACTCTGGGTGCCGTATTCAACAATCCCTTCGAATTCATGGGTTACAGCAAAATCCGTTTTTGCTATGGCCGTGGTTTTGAAGCAGGCCCGACCGAAACCAGCAACGAACTGGACGACATGGACTTCGGTGGCCTGAGCTGGGACATCATCAACAAAGGTCCCCGCTTCATGAACATCCAGGCGTTCCTGGCTGCCAACATCATCAACGTTCCCGATGGCGTTACCTTCGTTAACCCGCTGGAAGCTTACGGCGTTGTTGAAGGCAACGGCACCCTGGATCAAGAAAATCTTGGTGACATCTACCACATCTCTACCGTCTACATGGACAAAGCCGCAGACCTCAACTACTTCATCGCAGGTGGTTGGAGCCGTACAGATCCTGATGGTGTTGACGAAATGGGTTCCACCCTGCTCGGTTCCTGGTGGGAAGATCCCGGCCAGAAAGACGGTTACTGCATCTACGGCGGTATCCGCTACGACATGGATGACTACGGTCTGAAATTCGGTCTTGAGTACAACTACGGCACCAAGAACTGGATCTCCATGACTCCGGCCCACGACGACATGACCCAAGCCAAACTGGCAACCCGCGGTCACGTTGGTGAAGCTTACCTGATCTGGGACCTGCCTGTTGGCAACCTGCTCAGCAGCAAAACCAAAGCCTTCATGCGTCTCGGCTACCAGCACTACGAGTACGAGTACACCGGCAGTGGCAACTGGCTGGGTGCTCCTGCTGACGTTGATGACCTGAGCGATCCTCTCAAGGCCCAGTTCTTTGCTCCGATCGACAGCATGGACCAAGTTTACCTGACCATGGAAGCGTTCTTTTAAGCCAAAACTTCCAGGTTTTATTTCAATTACTTAAGGAGAAGCAACATGAAAAAAATGATCGTTTTGATGGCTGCTGCGGCATTTATCGGTGGCCTGAGCTGCGCTGCTTTCGCCAGTATTAAAGGCGAAGTTGTAAAAGTACGCGGCAGCAAAGTAACTGTAGAAGTTTCCCGCTCTGACGCTAAAGCCGTTGCTAAAGGCGACAAAGTTGAGATGGACATTGAAAAAGGTGCTGCTTCCGCTCCTTCCGGCGGCAGCGATATGCTGACTGGCTGCTAAGCCTTTCGCAATCATAGCTTGACCTTGAGACCCGCATCTTTCGATGCGGGTCTCTTTTAATCACATCTATAGGATATTACAATGAATCAATTTAAAAACATCAGCATTTCTTTGCTGATCGTGCTGCTCAGCGCCACCTGCGTCTTCGCCATTGGCGCCGGCGTTGGTCGTGACGGCACCATCGCAGCCACCAAAGGCAAAGCCAAAACCCTGGCAGAGCTGATCGATATGTACGACTCGACCGCCTGCATTGATTGCCACGAAGAGATTCACGACGACTGGGCGGCATCTCCCCACGCCCGTCCCATGTACGGCACCGGCCGCACCGCTGCCACCATGATCACCGCCATGAAAAACGGTTTCATGTCCTGGGCGTACTCCGGCGTTAACGGTCCGGAAGACGTTAAGGTTGAGCACCTGATGGGCTGCGCCAAGTGTCACCTGCCGCAATTGGCTGACGCCGAAGACAGCGTTGCCGTTGAGCTGGTTCACACCCTGTACGATTGGTACGATGCCGCCAAAGCCGGTAAAACAGAAGAGCGCGCCAAGTACGAGGAAACTCTGCTGGCCCTCAACATCAACTGTCTGATCTGCCACAACCGCATGGCCATCACCCACAAGTGGACCGACGGTTATCCGCAAAGCGATACCGTGTATGGTTTCAACGAAGGAGAGCACGAAGACGAGCACTTCACCAAGATGAAAGTCAGCCCGATCATGAACGAGTCGATCTTCTGTGGTCAGTGCCACGGTCTCGGCCCCAACTTCGAGCTGGAAAACCCCACCCAGTGCGCCACCCTGTACGGCAGCTACCTGTGGTCTTACACCGCTGAAGGTGGCCACGAGCGTTGTCAGGAATGTCACATGGAGAAATCCGGCCTGGGTCACAAGATCCTGAGCTACAGCGATCCCACCATGCAGGAAATGGCTGTTGACTTCGACGTCGAAGCCTTTGCCACCCGCTGGCGTGATGGCAGCAAACTCACTCCGAAAACCGTCCTGAAAGTGAAAATGACCAACCGTGCCGGCCACGCCATCCCTGATGGCTGACCGACCCCTAACCGACTGGTTCTGTCGGTACGTGCAACAACAGAAGAAGAAGGGGAAATTTTCACCAAAGACATCATCTACATGCCGACGCCTCAGCAATTCGGTCGCAGCGACATCATGGGTCGTGGACCTTACGAGAAGAGCGGCATCATCGAAGACACCTGCCTGCCTCCAGGAAAAGAAGTTGAAGAGCGCTTCGACATCTTCTTCCCCACGGATGACGTGAAAAATGCTGCCGGCAAAATGGTACGAGAAACTCTCGAGCGCGAGATGGACGTCACCGTTGAGCTGTGGTACCTGCCTTTTGGCAACAAGCGGACTTCTGCTCAATTGTGGAAAGAGTGGGAAGAAACTATCACGATCAAATCTGACGGTCTTGGTAGCCCGCGCTAAGAGGCGCTAAAGCAACACTTTAAAGCCCCTGCAGAGATTTCTGCAGGGGCTTTTTTGTTTGTGAACCACTTCCACTTTGATAGAGGAGAGCTCGGGAGCTAAATAACACTCTGTCGTAGGGTGGGCACTGCCCACCCGTTAGGTCGGTGCCACGAAAAAAATAGAGAGCAGCGCCAAACTGTCATCAACGTTTTACGTCAGAGGCGATGAGTTGCACGATTCTCCGACCTAAAGGGCGGCGAGCCGAATCCGTAAAGCATCACGGAAACAGATGCATTGTCGGTTAATCTGAGGGCCAGGAGGTGTTCAAGCTGGCTTTTTGAGGGGGGGGACGATTATGGATAGGGCATTATTGCGATAATTGAGGTTTACGTTGATTTACGTTTGCCTTGAATGGATTATTTTTTGGTGTGTTTTCAAAAGTATTTTGATAGGTCTTGGCCTTGCCATTTTTCGCCGGTTGAAATTGTTTTATCTGACAATATATCCCTTCCGTTATTTGTTAATTTCCCTTCGATAATTACCCAGTCATAAAGCGACATATTTTTTACGTTTTTCTTTGTAATGAAGGCTCCGGGGGCGTCTGCTTTGACTACGGAATATTTGAAAGGGGTCCGCCAAACTGTAAGTATCTCGCTGGCCACATATGCTTCAATCATTTCTTGCTGGGATGGTGTTAGATTGACCCAGACTCCAGCCGGTAGCGAGATACTTAGTTTCGGTTTTTCAGTTCCCTCTCCAAAGATGCTGGGTTGGTAGTAATATTGGTCAATGAATGGGTGTGCAGCAAGAATATTGCGAAATAATTTCTCGCCATTTTTAGCTTTTTTAGAATTCAAAATTAAGCTTATGAGGCTCTTTTCGTCGTCAGTTAATTTTTTACCATCAAGGTCTTGGCCTGAAACGTAAACGATCCCCATGAGGAGGAAAATGGAACAGAAAATATAAGTTATATAATGTGGAAGTTTGCTCTTTTCAATCATCATGCCTCCTGTTATTTTCCAAAAACCGTTACCTTGGCGTAGCTTATCAGTCCGTAACTGCGGGCTGAGTCTATGAAGTGAATATTTTTTATCCCGCCTTGTTCAGCGGCTTTGTTGATGTTTATGTCTTCTAAGCCGAACCCCATAAAACAGAAGCCATCAATGGTTCCTGTTTTGTATTTTGCAGCAAGTTGCTGAATATGGTTGTCTTGAATTTTTGCCAGCATAGGACCGCTGCATCCTGTCGATAAAGAGAGTATAAGCATTGCCGAGGTTGTCATGCGTAGGTGTTTAAATTTGGTTTCGGATCGCCACATAGCTATACCGAGAATGATTGTTGCGCAGGTTATGACAACAATACATGACGCCTGATTTATCGTGTAGTTGGGAAATGTCGTGGCTACAAGGCTACACGAGAGTATTATGTGAATCTTTTTTTGAACAGATGTTAGACATTTATCGGCCTAGGTTTTATTTAAAAAATTTAGGTTCACATCTCCTATTTGAATATTTTTTGATCCTTTTATCCTCTGGCGAGCTTTTTTTTTCACTGGCCCTCCTCAATTAAATATCATTTCATTTTTTCAATTCATCGATAATCTTCTTTGCCACCTTTTGAGAAACATATTCTTCAATCGCTTCGGCAACTCTCCCGACTTCTACTACCTCTTTATCGGTTATGCCTGGATGCTTTTCACCCGATAAAAAACGACCTCTTCCATTAACTGAAACATTGCCGAATTGGATGTTGCCATCACCATTCAAAACCTGAGATCGCTGGTTCTGTGATTCACGCCTTCCGGCAACAACATACTGAATATCTACGCCAACATTAAAAAGTGCAGATAGCTGCATTGCCGTAGGAAATGTCGCTCCTTTTTCCCAGTCGATAAGAGTTCGCTTTGATACCCCAGCAGCCTCAGCAAACTTTGGCTGTGTCATACCCAGCCGTTTTCTCTCATTGCGAAGTCTTTCTCCGATCATGAAAATATCTGCACCTTTTCCATTGACAAGTGCAGATACCTGCACTATGGTTATTTTAAGTTAATAAAAAAGCGCAGAAAAAAAGCGCAACAAATAAACAAACCTCGAAAGGAGTACGTCATGAGTTTTACGGAGCAGGACTATAGCCTTGCCGAAATCAAAATTGCCATGATTCGGTACGGAACATCACAGGCTGAGGTTGCCCGTACCTGTGAAGTTTCCGCCGCCCATGTGCATCGGGTTATTTTGGGAAAGTCCACCTCTGATCGTGTTCAACGTGCAATTGCCACGGCGATAAAGTTGGATGTGTCTGAGGTTTTCCCTACCCGCTATCCAGCGTATGGTCGTGGCCCGCGTGTTGAGTCTATTAAACACTGTGCCGCCAGCTGAACAGTTATTAACAGTGTTTATATATCAACTGTTAGTCAGCGTCAAAACAGTTTTGAAAATTAAGTTGTTATGGGGCGCATCATGGACCGTCAACACTTGACATGTAAAAAAAACAGTTAAAGGGAGCTTTTGCATACTTTTGAGCGGCCAGTCAAAAGGATGTCGGCTGCCAAGACGAAACCCGGCGACCTTATCTTTGATCTTCAGTGGTTCGTAATACGCAACGGATCGCTTTGGCAAACTTCATCCGTCCGCGATGGTGGTACCCACATGACGCGGGCTTCCGCGCCCGCCCGTCGGTCCCCTTTTGCGTCGACAAAAGGGGAGCAAAATCGACTCCCGTCATTGCACCCTGTGGGTTCCCTCACTCCATTCTCTTACACCGCGATGTCGGCAAAACTCGCTACCGCTCAAACAGGTTGCCGACAACCATCGCGCTGACGTTCATTGCGTTCGGTGCTGCTGAACGGGAGGGCTTGGCTGCTCAATTACACTCTGCCGCAAGGGTGGGCACTGTCCCACCCGTTTGAGCGGAGCCACGGAAGAAATAGAGTGAAACGTAAAAGGTTATCAACGTTTACGCCAAAGATGATGAGTTGCACGATTCGTCGACCTAAAGGGCGGCGAGCCGAATCTGTGACGCATTACGGAAACAGACCCATTGTCGGTTGATCTGAGGGTCAGGAGAAGTTCAGCTGGTTTTTGCATCCTTTTGAGCGGCCAGTCAAAAGGGTGTCGGTTGCCGGGACGAAACCCGGCGGTCTTGACTGTGACCTTGACCTTAAGTGGTTCGTAATACGAAACGAATCGCACCGGCAAACTTCATCCGTTATCATAGTTGGTGCCCACGTGACGCGGGCTTCCGCGCCCGCCCGTCGGTCCCCTTTTGCGTCGACAAAAGGGGAGCAAAATCGACTCCCGTCATTGCACCCTGCGGGTTCCCTCACTCCATTCTCTTACACCGCGATGTCGGCAAAACTCGCTGACGCTCAGACAGGTTGCCGACAACCATCGCGCTGACGTTCATTGCGTTCGGTGCTGCTGAACGGGAGGACTTGGCAGCTAAATTACACTCTGCCGCAAGGGTGGGCACCGTCCCACCCATTTGAGCGGGACCACGGAAGAAATAGAGTGAGACGTAAAAGGTTATCAACGTTTACGCCAAAGATGATGAGTTGCACGATTCGTCGACCTAAAGGGCGGCGAGCCGAATCTGTGAAGCATTACGGAAACAGACCCATTGTCGGTTGATCTGAGGGTCAGGAGAAGTTCAGCTGGTTTTTGCATCCTTTTGAGCGGCCAGTCAAAAGGATGTCGGCTGCCGGGACGAAACCCGGCGGTCTTGACTTTGACCTTCAGTGGTTCGTCATCCGAAACGAATCGCACCAGCGAACGTCATCCGTTTGCGAAGGTGGTACCCACGTGACGCGGGCTTCCGCGCCCGCCCGTCGGGGTACTTTTGCGTCGACAAAAGTACCGCAAAATCGACTCCCGTCATTGCGCCCTGCGGGTTCCCTCACTCCATTCTCTTACACCGCGATGTCGGCAAAACTCGCTACCGCTCAAACAGGTTGCCGACAACCATCGCGCTGACGTTCATTGCGTTCGATGCTGCTGAACGGGAGGGCTTGGCTGCTCAATTACACTCTGCCGCAAGGGTGGGCACTGTCCCACCCGTTTGATTGGTGCCACACCAGAAATAGAGCGCGACTGAAGATTGTTATCAACGTTTTACGCCAAAGCTGATGAGTTGCACGATTCGTCGACCTAAAGGGCGGCGAGCCGGATCCGTGAAGCACGTCGGAAACAGACACAGTGTCGGTTGATCTGAGGGTCAGGAGGTGTTCAGCTGGTTTTTGCATCCTTTTGAGCGGCCAGTCAAAAGGATGTCGGCTGCCGGGACGAAACCCGGCGGTCTTGACTTTGACCTTGACCTTAAGTGGTTCGTAATACGAAACGAATCGCACCGGCAAACTTCATCCGTTATCATAGTTGGTGCCCACGTGACGCGGGCTTCCGCGCCCGCCCGTCGGTCCCCTTTTGCGTCGACAAAAGGGGAGCAAAATCGACTCCCGTCATTGCACCCTGCGGGTTCCCTCACTCCATTCTCTTACATCGCAATGTCGGCAAAACTCGCTGACGCTCAGACAGGTTGCCGACAACCATCGCGCTGACGTTCATTGCGTTCGGTGCTGCTGAACGGGAGGGCTGGGTTGCTAAATAACAAACCATGGCAGGATGGGCACTGCCCACCCGTTTAACCGGTGCCACGGAAGAGGTAGAAAAAGGCGTAAAATGTTGTCAACGTTTTACGCCAGAGCTGATGAATTACATGATTCGTCGACCTAAAGGGCGGCGAGCCGAATCTGTGAAGCATGACGGAAACAGACTCATTGTCGGTTGATCCAGGTTCAGGAGGTGTTCAAGCTGGTTTTTGCATCCTTTTGAGCGGCAAGTCAAAAGTATGTCGGCTGCCGGGATGAAACCCGGCGACCTTGACTTTGATCTTGATCGTTCTGCGCAACAGATTGAGCTAGCGTTCATTGCGTTCGGCGCTATTGAACGGTGGAGCTGAACTGCGAAACGTGAAGAATGGTGCGACCGGCGCGTCGTGGCGGATCTGATTTTAACAACTTTTCCATCATTCAACAGAATGGAAATAATCGTACACGGCTTGAGCCACATTGTCCGGAACCCCTGGAACCTGCTGCAACTCTTCCAGCGATGCTTTTTTCACCTTGGCCACACTGCCACACGATTTAAGCAACGCCTTACGCCGTCCCGGACCGACACCGGGTATTTTATCCAGCTCCGATTCAAGGGTTGCTTTATTGCGTAATTTACGATGGTGGGTAATGGCAAAGCGATGCGCTTCGTCCCGCAGCCGTTCAAGCATAAACAGCGCTGGCGATCCCTGGCGTAACACAACGGGATTTTTGCGCCCGGGGCGAAAGAATCGCTCCTCGCTGCGCTCAACAGCATGGCCGCGCACATTGCGCTTCACCCGGCTTTTGGCAATGGACACCAAGTCGATGCAGGAATGAAGATTGAGAGTGGTCAAAACATCGTCCACCATGGCCAACTGCCCTTTACCACCATCGATCAGCACCATATCGGGCAGATCCTGCTCTTCGATGCCACGCGTCAATCGGCGGGTCAGGACCTCATGCAATGAGGCAAAGTCATCAGCGCCTTCCACGGTTTTAATGCGATAATGGCGGTACGCGGCTTTATCGGGTTCACCATCGGTGGTGACGACCATACTACCAACACTGTACTGACCCTGAACATTGGAGATATCGTAACACTCCATCCGTTGCGGCAGCCGGGACAGCCCCAACGACTTCTGAATATCTTCAAGAACCGCGGTTCGGGCATCACGGCGGTCACCTCGCTCACGATAGCTTTCTGTGGCATTTTTATTAGCCAGTTCGAGCAACTCACTGCGTGCCCCGCGCTTGGGCACCTGCAGATGCACTTTACTGCCGCGCCGCTCACTGAGCCACAACTGTAACGTCTCGGCACTGCTGGGCAACAACGGCAGCAGCACCTTCGGCGGAATCAGCGTATCGCGACCGTAGTATTGCTGAAGAAATCCGGCCAGAAGTTCATCTTCGTCCAGGGTCCAGCTTAAAAGATAACTGCGCCGCCCCACCAGTCGACCGGCACGGACAAACAGCAGGCACACTTCCACTTCGCCGCCTTCGCGATGCAGCCCGACAACATCGCTATCGGTCCCGTCGGCACTGACCACTTTCTGTTGCTCAATGGTCTGCTCCATGGCCCGAATCTGGTCACGCAACCGCGCGGCCTCTTCGTAATTCATCTCTTGAGCGGCCTGAGCCATCTTGTCGCGCAGCATGTTAATGACATCATCATGACGACCGGAGAGGAAGGCAATGACTGTATCGACCAGTTTGCGATAATCCTCCTGACTGATCTTGCCATGACAGGGCGCACTGCACTGACCGATCTGATAAAACAGGCAGGGCCGATCACGACGTCGGCACTGCTGCCAGCGGTGATGACGCAACGGAAAGATCCGATACAACTCCTTAAGGGTTTCCTTTAAGGCTCCGGCGGAGGAATAAGGCCCGAAATACAGGGCTCCATCCCGCTTGACCCGACGGACAATCTGAATGCCGGGAAACGGTTCGGTGATATCAATGCGTAGCGACACGTAGGTTTTATCGTCGCGTAAATTAATGTTGTAGCGCGGTTTATGTTTCTTGATCAGAGTGTTTTCAAGGATCAGCGCCTCTTTTTCCGTGTCGGTGACAATGGTTTCCACCTGCACCACCCGGCGCAATAAAAACTGAACATGGGCACGCGTGTCTTCACCGCGCACATAGTTGCGCAAACGGGCCCGCAGATTGCGTGCTTTGCCGACATACAACACTCGGCCATCTTCGCCGGACATCAGATAGACGCCGGGGCGAGTGGCAATCAGAGACAGATCAAGATCGTGAATGGAGTTCATGAGCCTTCCAGGGAAAAGAAACGGTGTCCTGACGTTAGCAACCTGGTCAGAAGCTGTCAACCTGCGGAATCAGTCCTCCCTGCACGAGAGGTGTCAACGTTTTTTCTGGTCTTGACTTGCCATGTTGGTATAATCACGTTTTACATTGATTCTGTATTAACAGATGGTTGGATGAAACTTGCTGAATCTGCACCGATCAGCGTGTTCCGACAGTGAAAACCTTTTGCCCTTCTGTTAATCATGAAGATACAAGGAGTTACCGTATGAACGGACTGTGGGAATCGATTTTCCGTTCCAACACAGATGAGGAGACCTTAGCCGGTTTTCTGGCCAAGATACCGGTATTTACCGAATTGGGCAAACGCGACCTGAGCTATCTGGAAAACCTGGTTCACGTACGAAACTACAAAGCCCACGAAACGGTTTTTGAGCAAGGCGATCCCGGTTCCGGTCTGTATATCATCCGTAGTGGGAATGTGGCGATTTTCACCCGCGACAATCACGACCGCGAAGAGGAACTGGCCCTACTCGGCCCCGGTGATTTTTTTGGTGAAACCACCCTGGCGTCACCGGCTCCACGGACCGTCTCGGCTCGAACCACGGAGTCCTGCGAACTGCTGGGACTGTTTCGCTCAGACCTGCTGGCAACCTCGGACAAGCACCCGGAAATCGCCAACCGCATTCTGTTCGGACTGACAAAGATGATCAGCGAACGCCTGCAAACCGCAACGCTGCAACTGCGCAACCTTCAGCAGCGCATCGAAGAGAAGGACTCTCCCCAGCCATGATCGCCGTGACGGAGTCTGGCCTATGAGCTTCAACAAAGCACATTTTCTGCTGTTCTACCTGACCATGACAGCAGCAATTGCCAGCGGCCTGGCCATTTTTTCTTCAGCCTCGACCATCACGGTTCTGCTGCGCTCCGCAGCCTCCGGACTGTTTGTTCCACTGCTGCTGTCAGTGATTGCCGCTTTCCTGCTTGACCCTTTGGTCAATAGCCTGGAAAAACGTCACATTCCGCGCACCAGAGCAATCTTCAGCGTTTTTTTTATGATATCAGCAACGCTGCTGCTGCTCGGTAGCTGGCTGGTTCCCTATACACAAAACATGTGGGGCTCTCTGCTGTCCGATTTCCCCCGCTACACGTCACAACTGATTACCTATCTGCGTGAGGCGCAGGCGTCCTGGCAGAGCCGTTTCCCCTTTTTGGAACAATACGATCTGACCCAGACCGTACGGACAACGGCGGAACAGGTGTTGTCATTCATCTTGGTTCAGACGCCAAAATCCGCCTTAAAACTGGGCAGTCTGATGATTCTGGTGCCAATCTTCTCGTTTTTCTTTTTACGCGACGGCACCACTATTATGCGCGGTCTGACCTCACTGGCCCCCAACCGCTATTTTGAGATGGCCCACGACCTGTCGTTTCTGATTAGTCGACAGATGGCCCATTTCGTCCGCGGCCGCATTATCGAAGCGGTGATTATCGGTGCCGTGGTCACCGCCGGACTCAGCCTCACCGACATCCGTTATGCACCATTGCTCGGCCTGTTTGCCGGAATCACGAATCTGATTCCCTATGTCGGCCCGATTGTCGGCATGATCCCCGGCATCCTTATTGCCGCCGTCGACCTCGGTTTCGGCGGCCAGTTCTGGTGGATCGTCATCCTCTACATTCTCATTGCCCAGGTGATTCTCGACAACTTTATTCTGATTCCGATTTTGATCTCGCGCGTTGCCAATCTGCATCCGGTGCTGGTGATCCTGGCCATCATTATGGGCGGCAAGCTCTATGGCGTGCTCGGCATGATCATCGGCGTACCCATTGCAAGCGCCTTTAAAATCGCCTTTATTGAAATTCGCCACTACCGCCGGGCCTTTGCCTTGCCGGAAACCGGTGGTGAACGCCATTCATCGCCGTAGCCACGGCAACTTGACACGGAGAGGATAGAACGGCTGTGATGAAGCTGATGAAAAATTTGCGCTTGAGATGGAAAATGCTGGTGGTGGTCCTGCCGCTGGTGCTGATTCCATTGATCGTTGTCGGCGGCATCGTCAGCTACACCTCTGTCGACCTGGCCCGTCAGGGGATTAATAAGGCCAGCATGGACGATCTCGAACACATGGCGGCCTTTACCCGCCACTTGCTCGAATCTCACCATCAGCAATTTCAGGTCTACCAGCAGGAACGTAAAGACGACTTCATTACCGACTTAAAAACCCTGGCCAAGATCGCAGAAAACATGGTGGCTGCTGAGCAACGCCTGGTGGAAAACGGCGAGATCACCCTCAAAGTAGCCCAGCAGCGTGTCCGCAAGCAGCTCAAACAGGTCAACATTGGCGAAACAGGCTACCTTTACGCTCTGACCAGCGACGGCACCCTGCAGGTCCATGTGGCCAGAGAGCAGGAAAACATCATTGATGAACAGGATGGTAACGGTCGCTTCTTCATCCGTCAGATGGTCGAAACCGCCAAGGCCACTGAACCGGGTGAGCTCAACCTGATCCGCTATCCATGGCGCAATGAAGCCCTCGGCGACACGTTGTTCCGCGAAAAACTCGCCGCCTATCTGTATTTTCCTCAATGGGATTGGGTCATTGCCGCTGCCGGCTACATCTCGGAAAGCTACACCGACATGATGTTCGAGCAGCAGGCCCTCAATGACCTCAAAGAGAAGATTAAACAGAAGAAGGTCGGCCAAACCGGTTACATCTTCTGTATGAACAGCAAAGGCACCTTCACCATTCATCCTCAGGATGAAGGACAAAACTTTATCGATATTCGCGACCGCAGCGGTCACGAGTTCATCCGCGAGATGTGCGAGAACAAACAGGGTTGGATCCGCTACCCGTGGGGCGACGAAGGTACGGCTCGGATGAAGATTGTCCGTTATGAATACTTCGAACCCTGGGACTGGATTGTTGCTGTTGGCTGTTATGAAGATGAATTTTACGAAGCCGCCAACACCATCAGCTGGAACAGCGCCAAACTGACCCTCGCCGTCACGCTGATCACCAGCCTGATCTGCGTGTTGCTGGTCAGCTACACTTCCAAGGTGTTTACCGATCCAATCCGCGAGATGATTCGTGTCATCCGCCGCGTAAAAAAAGGCCACCTCGACGAGCAGATGGCGATCGACAGCAATGATGAACTCGGCGAACTGGCTCACACCTTTAACCGCATGACCGAAATCATCACTCAGAACCAGGAGATGCAGGCCAGCCTTGCTCAGCATGGGAAAATGGCCTCTCTCGGTGTATTATCATCCGGCGTGGCTCACGAAATCAATAATCCACTCGGTGTCATCCTCGGCTATGCCGGTTATATCGAAAACAAGATCGGCGAAGAGGATCCCAACTACCATTACATTCATGAGATCAAACGCGAGAGCAAGCGTTGCCGCAAAATTGTTCAGGACCTGCTCAGCTATGCCCGCACCCCGCAATCGGTTTTGGAGAAAACTGACATCAATGCCCTGCTTAATCAGATTGTCGACTTTGCCGCCAACCATACAGACATGCACCATGTGACCATCGTCAAAAATCTCAGTCCCGGCTTGCCTGAGCTGAATATAGACGGCGATCAGATGCGCCAGGTGGCCATCAACCTGATTCTCAACGCCGGTGGCGCGATCAAGGACCATGGTCGCCTTGAAGTGGAGACAAAGCGTGACAACGAAGACGTTCTGATCATTTTCCGCGACAGCGGCGTCGGTATTGAACAGGAGATCCTTGAGCGGATCTTTGAACCTTTTTTCACCACCAAAGCAAAAGGGACCGGACTGGGCCTGGCGATTTCCAAACAGATTATTGAACAGCATCACGGCAGCATCAACATGACCAGCACCCCGGGCGTGGGAACAACGGTCACAGTGCGACTGCCGCAGGACAGTGAGGAGTACCTGTTATGAGTGGAGGACAACGTGTCCTGTTGATCGACAACGAGGAAGGTCTCTGCCGCATGATGGAAGCGGTCCTTAAGGACAGTGGCTATCAGGTCAAATCCTACACCCGTTCCTTTGAAGCCGTCGAAGATTTTGAAGCCGAAACCTATGATCTGGTGATCAGCGATATCAAGATGCCCGGTATGGACGGCTTGGAAGTTCTGCAAAAAATCCGCAGCAAAGACCAGCGTGTTCCCGTCATTATGATTACCGCTTATGCCACGGTGGAAACCTCGATTCAGGCGTTGCGTAAAGGTGCTTACGACATGCTCACCAAACCGTTCGAACCCGAAGAGCTGTTGTACCGGGTCAAGAACGCTCTTAATCACACCCTGCTGGCCGAAGAAAATCAGGAACTGAAGAAAGAGCTGTCCGACAAGTTCTCCTTCGACAATATTATCGGAGCCTCCTCCGGTCTCAAATCAGTGCTGGAAACGGTCAAGAAGGTTGCGGTTCGCGACACCTCAGTCCTGATTACCGGTGAATCCGGCACCGGCAAGGAGTTAATTGCCCAGGCCATCCACCACAATTCACCACGCCGCAACCAACGTTTTATGGCCATCAATTGCGGTGCACTGCCTGAATCCGTACTGGAAAGTGAGTTGTTCGGTTACAAAAAAGGCGCTTTCACCGGTGCCGGCAGCGACCGCAAAGGCATTCTCGAAACCGCCGACGGCGGCACCCTGTTTCTCGACGAGATCGGCAACCTGCCAATGAACGTGCAAAAAACCCTGTTGCGCTTTCTTCAGGAACAGGAGTTCATGCGCATCGGTGACACCAAGCCGATCAAGGTCGACGTACGAGTAATCTCCGCCACCAACGCCGACCTGCAGGAAGAGATGGACGAAGGGCGCTATCGCGAGGACTTATTCTACCGCCTCAATGTCGTCAACATCCATTTGCCGCCGCTGCGCGAACGCACCACAGATCTGCCGCTGCTGGCCGCCCATTTCATCCGCCAGCAAAACAAGAAATTCGGCACCAGCGTCCAGGGTCTCACCCCCGAGGCCATGCAACTACTGTGTGCCTACGAGTGGCCGGGCAATATCCGTCAGATGGAAAACGTTGTCGAAGCATGCATGACTCTGGAGAGTGCCGACCTCATCAGTTTATCGGTCCTGTCTCAGTTCATCACAGTCGATGCCACCAATCAAACCACTCCGGCCCCAACATCCTCGGAAGACTACGCCCAAGCACTGGGGGAATTTGAAACCAACTATCTGATCAACCTTCTCAACGCCACCGGTGGCAATGTTGAAGAAGCCGCTCGTCAGGCCAGCATGAACATGGCTACCATTTATCGCAAACTGAAAAAATATCAAATTCGCAAAGAAGACTATTTATCCCAATAATTTTTTGCAAAAATGCAAAAAAAGCCCATCCCGCCCGATCTGTCCTTGCAGCCAAAACCTTAATAACGATGTAATATCGGCAATTTACACATTAAATTCAAAAACAGGCACGCCACTTGCTAAACGTATACATAACGTTAACTTGTTCAGCAGGACTCGTGTGATGCGCGATAAAACCGTTTGCCCATTTTTCAGAAAAGATGAAGACATCTGCGATGTGGGCTGTGAATACATGTCGAACCACGACATCAAAACGATCATTACGTATTGCACTGACAAATATGATCAGTGCATCAAATATGGCGAATTAAGCGAGAGGTTTCCCGGAATGCTGCCGGAAGAGGCGGCCTTTCAATCTCATACCAATGGAATGAATAAGGAGAAGATCATGGCAAACGAAACACAAAATCTGTCCCTGCAAGACACCACTGCTAACCCTGCACCGCTCGGCCTGCTCGGCTTCGGCATGACCACCGTACTGCTCAACCTGCACAACGCAGGTTTCTTTCCCCTTGATGCCATGATTCTCGGCATGGGTATTTTTTACGGCGGTCTCGGCCAGATCATCGTCGGCATCATGGAATGGAAAAAGAACAACACCTTCGGCGCCACCGCCTTTACCTCTTACGGTCTGTTCTGGCTGACCCTGGTCGCCCTGATTCTGTTGCCCAAGACGGGTGTTGTTGAAGCCTCCTCACCGTTCGCCATGGGCTTCTACCTGAGCTGCTGGGCCCTGTTCACTGCCGTTCTGTTCCTCGGCACCTTCCGCCTCAGCCGTGCCCTGCAAGTCGTTTTCGGTTCACTGGTTCTGCTGTTTGCCCTGCTGGCCGCCGCGGATTTCACCGGCAACCACGCGCTGAAAATGATCGCCGGCTACGAAGGCATCTTCTGCGGACTGTCCGCAATCTACACCGGCCTCGCCCAAGTGTTGAACGAAGTATTTGATCGTGAAGTTGCTCCTCTTGGTGCCGTTGTTATCAAGAAGTAATTCACGGCAATACGAGTAAAAAAGCATAACAGCGTTTTCATTCTTGCAATGATGCCGAACTATGTTATGCCCGTTTTGCAATTTTGCAAAACGGGCATAACTGTTTTAACCGCTCAATGTTGCGCCTTTTTCTCACACCGTTTCTCACAACGGAACAATGTGTTCCAAGATATTTGCAGGCATGCAAATATCTTGTCGAACGACGACACTCTGGAATGAAGCGACAAACGAGATTTTCCTTTTAAAAACAGAACCTTGTTTGTTTTTTACTGCAAAAAGAAATTCTTGGCATATCCTCTGCATTCTAATATCATTAAAACATGACGGTACCCCCACGTTACCCACACTCCCGCCGCACCCACACCAACCGCGCCGGGAACAACGTGAATTGCTCTACCAAAGCAATCGGCATCGTCAGGCGTTATTGCAAAACAACCCATACCCATACCAAACCACATAACGCCGAATTTTCAAAAAGCCACCCCGCCCGGGTGGCTTTTTGCTTTGATGATATTTGCTAATGGGTGGTTTTCCCATGACAATTTGCAGCCGGTATGATTAAATGTGGGCCATTTTCATTGAGAAAAAAACCATACAAGGAGTACAACTGACATGTATACCTGTTCTGACCTGAAAAAAGGTCTTAAATTGATGATCGACGGTGAGCCTCATGTCATTGCCGGTTTCGACTTCACCAAGCCCGGCAAAGGCCAGGCTCTGTATAAATGCAAATTGCGCAACATGATTACCGGCGCCTTGTTTGACCGCACCTACCGCAGCGGTGAGAACTTTGAGCCCGCCCCCCTGGAAGAGCGCGACATGCAGTACCTGTATCAGGATGAGACAGGTTACGTGTTTATGGACAACAAATCCTACGAGCAGATTTCCCTTACTGAAGAAACGCTGGGGGATGATCGTTACTTTCTGGTCGACAACATGGAAGTCAAAATTCTCATGTTCGGCGAACTGGGCATCGGCATCACACTGCCCAACTTTGTTACTCTGCGCGTCACTATGGCCGAGCCATGGGTAAAGGGCGACACCGCCGCGGGTAACAACAAACCGGCCACGGTCGAAACCGGATACAACCTGCAGGTTCCTTCCTTTGTTGAAGAAGGCATTCTGATCCAGATCGACACCCGTACCGGTGAATACGTGACCCGCGTCAAGGAATAGATCATGAGCGACCCAAACTGGGGTCTGCTGAAAAAGAAACACCGCTTAAACGAGCGCGCCCGGATGATGCAAACCATCCGGGCGTTTTTCGTCGCGCAGGCGTTTCTTGAGGTGGACACCCCGTACCGCATCCCCTGCAATGCCCCGGAAGCGCATATTGATCCGGTCACCAGCGGCGAACAAGTTTTGCACACCTCCCCCGAACTGTGCATGAAACGGCTGCTGGCCGCCGGCTATGAGCGGATTTTTCAACTCTGCCACTGTTGGCGTGCTGAAGAGCGTGGGCAACGCCATCTTGGCGAATTCACCATGCTGGAATGGTATCGCGCAGAGTCCGATTACACCGACCTGATGAATGACTGCGAGCAACTGCTGCGCGCTCTGTGCCCACAAGGAACACTCAGCTATCAAGGGGCGTCGATCACGCTTCAAGACCCTTTTGAACGTCTGACACTCAGTGACGCATTTGACCGTTACGCACCCATGTCACTGACTGAAGCAATTGACAACACGTGCTTTGATGAAATTTACACTCAGCACATCGAGCCCAACCTCGGTAAGCACCAGCCAACCTTCATCACCCATTATCCGGCTGACATGGCCGCCCTGGCCCGACTGTGTCCCGAAGATCCCGACCATGCCGAACGCTTTGAGCTGTACATCGCCGGGATGGAACTGGCCAATGCGTTTAGTGAACTGAATGATCCGGCCGAACAACGCCAGCGATTCGTTGCCGAGCAGGCGCTGCGTGAGCAGATGGGCAAAGCGCCGTCACCTTTGCCAGAGCCGTTTTTACAGGAACTGGAACATCTGCCGCCATCGGCAGGGATTGCCTTAGGGATTGACCGCTTGGCCATGCTGCTGACGGACAGTACAACCATTGATGAGGTGGTGGCGTTTACGCCGGAGATGCTGTAGGGAAAGGAATCTCCACGGAAGCAGTGAGACACGGAGAAAACAAGAGGCCAGTCACCCGTTGTCCGATACGACAGAACGACACCTTGACCGGTTATCCTCTCTGATGAATTTTCAATACCCATGGGGTGGGAATCCTGCCTATATAATCTTGAACTTCAGTGGTTCGTCATTCGGGGCTGATCGCTCTAGTGAACTTCATCCATTCGCGATGGTGGTACCCACATGACGCGGGCTATCACTCAAACAGGTTGCCGACGAGCATCGCGATGACCGTTCTCTTCGTTCGGCGCTGCTGAACGGGAGAGCTTGGCTGCTCAATAACACACGACTGCAGGGCGGGCACCGTCCCGCCCGTTTGATCGGTGCCACGAAAAAAAATAGAGAACAGCGTCAAACTGTTATCAACATTTTACGCCAAAGCTGATGAGTTGCACGATTCGCCGACCTAAAGGGCGGCGAGCCGGATCTGCAAAGCATCACGGAAACAGACTCAGTGTCGGTTGATCTGAGGGTCAGGAGAAGTTCAGCTGGTTTTTGCATCCTTTTGAGCGGCCAGTCAAAAGGGTGTCGGCTGCCGGGACGAAACCCGGCGACTTTGACTTTGTTCTTGATCTTCAGTGGCTCGTAATCCGAAACGAATCGCACCGGCGAACTTCATCCGTTCGCGAAGGTGGTACCCACGTGACGCGGGCTTCCGCGCCCGCACGTCGGGGCACTTTTGCGTCGACAAAAGTACCGCAAAATCGACTCCCAACGGGTTGTCATCAATCAGCCTTCACGGAGTTGTTGCGGATCTTTTTCACGTCAGCCGCGTTATCGGTCGTCGCCATAGAACGACTATAGCTCCTCCCTCTGCCTTGCTGACGCAAAAAATCTCACGCAACATCTCTCGTTCATCTGATCAATAACAACCCCATTGCGCCCTTACGGGTTCCCTCTCTACGTTCACTAACACCGCGATGTCGGCAAAACTCGCCCAGTCTGCATCAGTCCTCAAACAGGTTGCCGACGACCATCGCGCTGACCGTTCTCTTCGTTCGGCGCTGCTGAACGGGAGGGCTTGGCTGCTAAATGACAAACCCAGGCAAGGGTGGGCACCGTCCCACCCGTTTGATCGGGGCCACACCAGAGATAGAGCACGACTTAAGATTGTTATCACGGTTGTACGCCAAAGATGATGGGTTGCACGATTCGTCGTCCTAAAGGGCGACGAGCCGAATCCGTGACGCATAACGGAAACAAACTCATTGTCGGTTAATCTGAGGGCCAGGAGGTGTTCAGCCGGTTTTTGCATCTGTAGTGGTCAACTATTTTTGGACACAGATATAAGTTTTTTTTCCGCTACAGCCGGAGCCATTCCTTTATTTCTTTGATGAGGTCTGCTCCAGTTGTAATAGTTCATAAAGTAGTGCTCTATGTCGAGTTGTGCTTCTGCAAACGTTTGATAGCCACCTTTTGGCATCCATTCGCTTTTGTAACTGCGAAACAAACGCTCCATTGGTGCATTATCCCAGCAATTTCCTCGCCGACTCATGCTCTGTTTCATCTGATAGCATCGAAGCTGGCGACAGAACAAATCACTGCCATATTGTTGTCCCTGGTCTGTGTGAACCAAAACCCCAGTTGGCTTTGTCCTTGTCCGATAAGCGTTTTTGACAGCGTTGACTGCAAGTTGTGCGTCACAGTTTTCTGATAAGCTCAAGCCAACAACGCGCCGAGTGTAAAGATCTAATACCGCAGCGACATAAATCCAACGTTTTCCAACTCGAACATAGGTAATATCACTACACCATGTCTGGTTTTTCCTCTTCGCATCAAAATCCCGATTCAACAGGTTCGGAATCTTTGGATGTTCTACTTTGGCAACTCTGTACAAACGCGGTTTAGGTTGTTTACTGAATATGCTCGCCTCACGCATCAGACGACGTACTTTGAAACGTCCTATGGTGATGCCTTCACTGCGTAACATGTTGGTAAGACTGCGGCTTCCAACTGAATAACGACTTTTATTGAACAACTCCTTGATCCGAATACGTAACTTGATGCGTTCAGTATCTGGATGAGCTCGACGATTCAAATAGGCATAGTAGCTAGCCCGAATTTCTCACCACTGTTTTTTGAGGCGTGATTTTCGCGAAAATCACGCCTATTGTTCTGTCCAATAGTCAAATTGGCTCTTCCTGTGGAATGCAGTCTCCATCAATGACTCAAATGGGTCGGCGTTGAGCAATATGTTTATGAAAAAAGGCGCACCTCTCCCAGGTTTCGTTTTTTTCTCCTCTTGATTTTGTCTGACTATTCCCCTTGGCCTTAACAGCGTATCGGTATTTTTTGAAGATTCCCCAAAACTTGGCGCAGCAAGTCCGCATAGGGATAGCTTTCTGAAAATGACAGCCAGATCTTGCGCACGCTGATTTTGATCCGGGTGCCAATCTTCAGTAATTTCAGACGGATTGTTTCGCTCTGTGCTTTGGCCAATTCCGTTTCTTTTAATCCGATGCGCCGCAGAGTTTGTAACAGAACATAGGCAAAGCTGGAAAAATACAGGCGCAATTGGTTGGCACGCATTTCATGACAGGACGTCCGGTCGGCAAACAGGGCCAGTTGTTGTTCCTTGATCCGATTTTCCATGTCGCCGCGGGCGCAGTAAATGTCTTCATACAAGCTGCGGGCATCCGCTTTTTCCTCGCTCAGTGTCGTTACGACAAAGCGGGGATTTTCTCCCTTGGACAAATATTCCGCTTTGCCCACAACGCGCCTGGACCGGCTCCAGCTATTGCGGGTCTGGTAGTGAAAGTCTTTGAATACCCGTGCGGCTTTTTCTGTCTGCTCATGCTCTTGTTTCGCCTGTTCCATCTCCTCTTCTAGCAGTGTCTTCAAGCGAGAGTTTTTCGCCAATCCCAAGACATAGTCCACGCGGTTTTCTTCGTGCTCGCACCAAGTCATAATCTCGTCGCGACAAAAACCACTGTCTCCACGCACAACGATGCGAACATCCGGCCATGATTGGCGAATGCGTCGGACAATGCGTTCCAGTTCTTCTTTTGTTCCGGCGGCACCATCCTGATCCGCCGTACGCAAGCGGGCGCACAACAGCTGTTCCCCACAAAAAATATACAGCGGCAAATAGCAGTAGCTTCGATAATAGCCATGATAAAAACGCCCCTGCTGAGTACCGTGGATTAGATCATCTGTAGCGTCTACATCCAAGACGATCTCTTCTGGAACTTCACTGAATGACTTCTGAAAGAAATCAATCAAAAGCTCGTCCATAGCGTCACTATTGGCGACAATCTTCTTGTAGCGCGATGAACTTGAGCCCGTCGCAGGTGTCAGTTCAAGACGGTTGAGAGTGCTTTTCCCGGCTCCCATTTTTCCATTGGACTTACCACTTAAAACACTGAGCAAGGCATCATGGCGCAAAACATCATGGTCGTTGAGGTCTTCGTAGCCTAATGCCAGCGCCATGATGCGCTGGCTAATCAAGGATTCGAGGCTGTGGGTAATCATCTCTGGATTGCGATAGTCCGTGAAGCATTGACTCAAACGACGCAATATGCCGGTGCGTTTTTCGACCTCTCGAAGAAGGATGCCACCGCCATCGGAACTGATCTTGATGCCATCGAATTGACCAATAATTTCACGCCGACCAAAGCTATGAAACTCAAGTTGCTCTGTGTTACACTCTGTTTTCATAAGGCTGTTCCTTTCGCGCTATGTAAGTGATTGGTCTCACTACATTTATGCCACGAAATACAGCCTTATTCTATTTATTGGTGAGAAATTCGGGCTAGAAGGCGAAACATCAAAAAGACGGCAAAGGATACAAACGCAGTCATGCTCTCTGAATGTACTGATCAACTCAAACGAAGCTTGTCTTCCGACATTAAGAGAGCGGTAGCCTTTTTTAGGATTTGCTTCTCTTTCTCCAGACGACGAATATGGGCTTCGAGTTCCTGGATACGCTTTTTGTCCTCTGTAAGGGCTGGAGTTTCCGGTGTCGTCCCAGCCCGTTCCTGTTTGAGCTGCTTTACCCAACGACGCATGGCCGTTTCTCCAACATCCATAACTCGGGCAGCATCTGGGACACTGTATCCCTGATCCAAAACAAGGCTGGCACATTCAACCTTGAATTCATTTGTGAATATTTTTCTTCCCATAGTCCTTAGACCCCTTTCTCGTTTAGGTGGATGTTACCACCTTTGTGGGTGTCCAAGTTTAGTAGACCACTACAATCCTTTTGAGCGGCCAGTCAAAAGGATGTCGGCTGCCGGGACGAAACCCGGCGACCTTGACTTTGATCTTGAGCTTCAGTGGTTCGTAATCCGAAACGAATCGCTCTGGCGAACTTCATCCGTTCGCGAAGGTGGTACCCACGTGACGCGGGCTTCCGCGCCCGCACGTCGGGGCACTTTTGCGTCGACAAAAGTACCGCAAAATCGACTCCCGTCATTGCGCCCTTACGGGTTCCCTCTCTGCGTTCACTAACATCGCGATGTCGGCAAAACTCGCTGACGCTCAAACAGGTTGCCGACGACCATCGCGCTGACCGTTTTCTTCGTTCGGCGCTGCTGAACGGGAGGGCTTGGCTGCTCAACAACAAACCCAGGCAAGGGTGGACACTGCCCACCCGTTTGATCGGTGCCACGGAAGAAATAAAGTGCAGCTTCAATTGGTTATCAACGTTTTACGCCACAGACGATGAGTTGCACGATTCGCCGACCTAAAGGGCGGCGAGCCGAATCTGTGACGCACAACGGAAACAGGCACAGTGTAGGTGAATCCAGGTTCAGGAGGTGTTCAAGCTGGTTTTTGCATCCTTTTGAGCGGCCAGTCAAAAGGATGTCGGCTGCCGGGACGAATCCCGGCGACCTTGACTTTGATCTTCAGTGGCTCGTAATCCGAAGCTAATCGCACCAGCGAACTTCATCCGTTCGCAATGGTGGTACCCACGTGACGCGGGCTTCCGCGCCCGCACGCCAGGAAACTCTTGGCGGTAAATAACCTAATTTTTATTCCCCCAGCAACTGCTCCATAATCGCCATAGCCGCCTTGCGTCCATCGGCCGCCGCCGTCACCACCAAATCAGCACCGCGACAGCAATCGCCGCCGGCAAAAATTTTAGCGTTACCGGTTTGTCCGCTCTCGGCATCGGTCTGAATCTCATGCCATTGATTGGCTTTAACGCCCAACGTCTCCAGCGCGCCATTTTCCGCCACGTCAAATCCCAGCGCCAGGATGATGATATCGGCAGCCACACAGTGCTCGCTGCCGTCAATCTCACGCACCCGCTGACGACCGTCTTCACCGGGCTCGCCCAGTTCAGTGCGCACGGCATCCACACCGATAATCTTGCCATTGTCATCCACCACAATGGCATGGGGTGTTTCGTTGAACAGGAATTCCACCCCTTCCTCCACGGCATTGCGATACTCTTTGACACTACCGGGCATGTTGGTCTGGTCACGGCGGTAGAGGCAAGTGACGTTCTTGGCCTGCTCACGAATGGCCGTGCGCACACAGTCCATGGCCGTATCGCCGCCGCCGATAACAATGACGTTGCGCTCGGCAACATTGAACCGCGCATCCCATTCCTGGCCGTAAAGGCGTTGCTGTACCTGGGTCAGATAATCCATGGCGTAGAACACCTGGTCGCTGTTTTCGTGGTCGAGACGGGCACTCTTACCCTCGGTGGCACCAGTGCCGAGGAACACGGCATCGTACTGATCGTGCAACTCCTGCAATGTGATATCTTCGCCAACCGCACAGTTGAGGCGGAGCACCAGCCCTGCCCTTTTGAGCATCTTGAAACGTCGCTCAACAATGCCTTTTTCCAGTTTGAAACCGGGAATGCCATAGGTCAGCAGTCCGCCGGGCTTGGAAGCTCGTTCGAACATTTCGACTTCAATACCGGCACGCAGTAGAAAGTGGGCACAGGACATCCCCGCCGGACCGGAGCCGACCACGGCTACCTTTTTATCGCGAATCACGCCGGGAAACGGAATTTCCAATCCTTCCTTAAAGGCCAGATCAGTAATCGAGGCCTCAATGGCGCCAATGGTGATCGCCCCGTAGCCGTCATCCAGAGTACAGGCCCCTTCACACAGGTTGGCCTGGGGACACACCCGACCAAGCACCTCGGGAAACGGGGAGGTTTCATTAGACAGGCGGAACGCCTTTTCCAGATCATGCTCAGCAATGGCCTGCAACCATTGCGGGATGGCATTATTCAACGGGCAGCCGATGGCGGTGCAAAACGGGTCACCGCATTGCACACAGCGTTCAGCCTGCAACGCCACTTTTTTCGCGGTATAGAGGGTATAGATTTCACCGAAGTCGCAAATCCGCTCACTGACTTCGCTTTTGACCGGTTCGGTTCGTGATGTCTGAATAAAACTCTGCATAGTCCGCTCCTAATCCCCCTCTTTCGGATTGAGTGGCGCTTTCATATCTTTGGGCACCACCATCCAGAAATACGCCAGTTCTTCACGGAAATTATCCAGCACGTAGCGCGCTAGGGGGCTACGGGTGCGATTGTGGTAACTGGTAAGAATCTGCTTGAGGTACAGCTTGCCCTCATTGTCATCATCAACGTCTATGCGCCGAGCCTCAACCAGTTCCTGATTCAGCTTATCGATAAAGTTCTTGTTGCGATCATAGACGAAGGCTGCGCCGCCGGTCATCCCGGCACCGAAATTGATGCCGGTTTCACCGAGAATCACCACGGTACCGCCGGTCATGTATTCACAGGCATGGTCACCACTGCCTTCCACCACGGCCAGGGCGCCGGAGTTGCGCACGCCAAAGCGTTCGCCAGCAGTTCCGGCGACAAATAACTTACCGCCAGTGGCACCATAAAGGCAGGTGTTGCCAACTGCCGACATGCCCGGCTTGTATTCGGGCGGCACCACGCTGATCAAGCCGGCGTGCATCCCTTTACCGACATAGTCATTGGCCACCCCGTCGACATGAATCGTCAGACCATTGGCAAGAAACGCCCCGAGGGATTGGCCCGCCACACCGGTGAGCTTAACGGTGATGGTATCTTTGGACAGCCCTTCATCGCCATAATAGCGGGCAATCTCACCACTGATCATGGTGCCGAAGCTGCGGCAGGTATTGATGATATCGCGCTCAACGACAATCTCTTCCTTGGGATTCTTCAGGCTGGAATAGACTTCTTTGAGCACATCTTTTTCAAAGGCATTGTCATCGAAAGGATCGTTGGCCTTCTGTTTGATATCCACACCATCACAGCGCTGCAACACGGCAGAGAAATCAAACTTGTCGGCTGTCTCATCGTCAATAGCTTTGAGCAGATCACTGCGACCGATCACCTCGTTGAGACTGCGGAAACCGAGTTCGGCGAGAATCTCGCGGACATCTTGCGCCACATTGGTCAGATAACTGACCACCTTGTCGACGGTGCCCTGATAATGGCTGCGCAGGAAATCATCCTGGGTGGCAACACCGACGGTGCAACGATTGAGATGGCAGACACGCAACATTTTGCAGCCAAGCAGTACCAGCAACGGCGTACCGAAACCGTAGCTTTCCGCACCGAGCATGGCGGCCTTGACGATATCGCGGCCGATCTTCAAGCCACCGTCAGTCTGCAAATGCACCAACTCGCGCAAGCCGTTGCCTTTGAGGCTATTGTGCGCCTCGGAAAGACCCAATTCCCATGGATTCCCGGCATGCTTGATGGAATTGAGCTGAGCCGCGCCGGTACCGCCGTCATTGCCGGAGATGACAATCTTATCCGCGTACGCCTTGGCGACCCCGGCGGCAATGGTGCCGACACCGGCGGTGGAGACCAGTTTGACGCTGATGGTGGCTTCCGGATTGATCTGCTTGAGGTCAAAAATCAGTTGCGCCAAATCCTCAATAGAATAGATATCGTGGTGCGGTGGCGGCGAAATCAACGTGACACCAGGTACAGTGAAGCGCAATGAGGCGATCAATGGGGTCACCTTTTCCCCCGGCAGCTGCCCACCTTCCCCAGGCTTGGCACCCTGAGCGAGCTTGATCTGAATCTCACTGGCGCTGCGCAGGTAGGCCGGAGTCACACCGAAACGCCCTGACGCAATCTGTTTGATCTTGCTGTTGCGGTTGGTACGGAAACGCGCGGCATCCTCCCCGCCCTCACCGCAGTTAGAGCGGCCACCCAACTGGTTCAGCGCTTCAGCCAATGCTTCGTGGGCCTCGGGAGACAACGCCCCCAGAGACATGGCCGCAGAATCGAAGCGGCAGGTGATAGCTTCTACCGGTTCCACCTCATCCAGCGAGATCGCCGCATTGGGCGAGGTAAACTCGAGAAAATCACGGACAAACTTGCGTCCCCGGCTATCAATCAACGCACGGAATTCCAGATAGCCCTGCCGGGTACGCTGTTCAGCAAACTGGTGCAGCGTCGTAATCACCCGAGCGTTAAAATCATGGTATTCACCACCGGGGTTGTTGCGGTAAAAACCGCCGATTTCCAAGGGGTAGATGGATTCCATGTAGCTGCGGCGGAACACCTTGTCATGGACCTTGGCGATACGTTGTTCAATGTCATCGTAACTCAACCCCGGCAACAGGGCACTGGAACCGTTAAAGCAATCCGCCACCATGTCGCGGCTCAGGCCGATCACATCAAACAGCGCGGCATTGCGATAACTCGACACGGTACTGATACCCATTTTCGACATAATCTTCAGCACCCCTTTGGTCACCGCATCGTACATATTGCGCAATCCGGTGCGAATTTCACGCGGGGTGCCACTGTGGTGGCGGCAAATATCATAGCCGGTGGCATAAAGCAGCCAGGGATAGATAGCCACGGCCCCGTAACCGAGCAACACACAGGCGGAATGGGAGTCGAACACCTCACCACTGCAGGCAACAATGGAGGTCTTATGGCGCAGCCCTTCACGGGCCAGGCACTGATTGACGGCACCGACAGCCATGGCCATGGGGATAATGCGCGTCGTCTCATCGATACAACGGTCATCCAACACAATCACATGGACCCCGCCGCGCACCGCTGCGACAATGTCATCACACAAGGCGGTCAGGCTGCGCTGCAAACCGTCCTTAAACCCGGTGCTGAAGCTCTGGTAGCGGTAACACGATTCATAGCGGGGCCGCTCTGGATCTCCAAACGACAACAAGGCCTGAAAGATATCCGGTGACAGCACCGGCGAAATGCTCTTCAGGCGCAAAGCCCGCTCCGGCGTTTCGATCAGCGGGTTGCCGACATCGCCGACGCCGATGGTGGTGGACATCACCGCTTTTTCACGCAACGGATCAATGGGCGGATTGGTCACCTGGGCAAATTTCTGGCGGAAAAAATCGGTAAAGTTGCGCTGTTTTTCGGAGAACGCCGCCATCGGCGTGTCATCGCCCATGGACCCGGTCGGTTCCTTGCCGTCTTTAAGCATCGGCGTGATCACCAGATCAGCCACCTCACCGGTCACGTTGAAATAACGCTGCTTTCGAATCAGCTCGCGGCACTCACAATCGGAGAAATCCTCAAACTGACGTTCGATAAATTCCTGCAGATAGAAGGTACGCTCGGTCAGCCATTCGTTATAGGGGTGGGAATTCATCAGGTAGCGATCAATGTCCTCGGTAAAGAACACCTCTCCCTGATGCAAATCGGCAGCAATCATCTGGCCACTCTGCAAACGGCCACGCACTTTCACTTCACACGGATCAAGGTCCAAAACCCCGTATTCACTGGAGATAATCAGCCGGTCATCCGTGGTGATCTGATACTTGGCCGGGCGCAGACCGTTCCGGTCGAGCACGCAACCGATGTAGCGACCATTGGTGACACTGACCGCAGCTGGCCCGTCCCACGGCTCAAACGCCGCTGAGGTGTACTCATAGAAAGAACGCAGTTTGGCCGGCATGTGAGCAACATTGTGTCGTGCCGGCGGCACCACCGAACGGATCGCTTTGAAATAATCGACGCCATTGACCATCAGAAACTCGATCATGTTGTCAAGACTGCCGCTGTCGCTGACTTTTTCTTCCAGAATCGGCATCAGCCGTTGCAGCTCGGCATCGGAAAATACCGGGCTGTGGGCATCAACAAATTTGCACGAGGCATTGAAACGATTACCCTGAATCGAGTTGATTTCGCCATTGTGAGCAATGGTGCGCAACGGCTGGGCCAGCTTCCACTTCGGTAACGTATTTGTCGAAAAACGCTGGTGGAACAGAGCAAAGGAGATCTCAAAATCCTCGCGCTGCAGATCGGGGAACAGCATGCGGATATAGGTCGGCATCACCAGACCTTTATACGACACCACGCTGCGCGAAAACGAGGCAATGTAAAAATCCTCGTCATCGCGAAACACCTTCTCCACCTCTTTACGGGTCAGATAGAGTAAGGCATCAAAGCGACGCGTGGCAATCAACGCTGACGGCACGACAAACGCCTGGACAATGGTCGGCAACATCGACAGCGCATAATCGCCGAGCGCCTCGGTATTCAGTGGCACCTCGCGAATCAGCAACACCTGCAGATCATTGCTTTCGCACTGCTCGCGAAACGCATTCTTTTGCGCCTCAGCATCGCTGAGAAACAAGGTGGCCACCGCATATTGTTCCGGCAGAGAAACACCAGCCTCTTCACAAACATTGTTCATAAAGCGGTGCGGCATGGAGCACAACAGACCACTGCCGTCACCGGTTTTGCCGTCCGCAGCAATCGCGCCGCGGTGCATCATACGGCTCAACGCCTTGATGGCATCTTCAAGCATCGTGTGAGAGGGAAGATTGTGAATATGGGCAAGCAAGCCAAAACCACAGTTTTCGTGGAACTGTTCGGCAAGGTTCATAGAAGGGCTCCAAATCCATCGCCACGCCGTCGCGGGCTCATTACAGGTTCAGGGTGCACTTTAATCGGAGATTCCAGATATTAATCGTTGTGAAATGCTATCACCATTCCGGGGTTGCGGCAACCGCGCAGAGGGCTAACAGACTGAATAGTTTGCTTTTCAACCAGGGCATCTGTCTACTTTTTGCCTAACATCAAACCGTTGAAGAGAGTTCATGCCGCCTTAATCCGGAGAAAAGTCCAGGCCGCCAAAGACATAGAACAATGCACATAATTAGATGTGCAACTGCACAGTCCATTTTTGTGGCTCCAGATGCAAACATTTACGCGTCTGGCGGTGTTAGCGGCTAACCTCCCTTGCTAGAGTAACAACCATCAAAGCTTGTTGTGGCAGGCAGGTTTTGGTTCTCCTTTCTTCCTGGTTCAACACACAGCAAAGCCGGTTCGGAATGCCTCCCCGAGCCGGCTTTGCTGTGTTGTCTTGTCTGAAAAAGCCCTCAATGCACGGTGGTTTTATCCCCCCAAATTTCTTTGAGGCGTTGATCACGACCACAGTTCCAGCGGTAAAATTTGTACTGAATGGGGTTTTTTTTGTAAAAATCCTGGTGATAGCTCTCCTCTCCACGGATCGGATAAAAGGTGGTCGCATCAAGAATCGGCGTCACGATTTTCCGGTCAGGGAACTGTTGCACAACCCGTTGCCTGGATGTCTCGGCCAAGGTCCTCTGCGTATCATTAGCCACAAAGACAGCACTGCGATAACTGGGACCTTTGTCGCAAAACTGCCCCCGTGCGTCAAAAGGATCGATGTTGGCCCAGTAATGCGCCAACAACTCCTGATAACTCACAACGCTCGGGTCGTAATCAACTTCCACGGCTTCGTAATGCCCTTCATGGTTGCCATTGTAGGTCGGATTTTTTACGGTTCCGCCGGTAAACCCACTGACAACCTCTGTCACGCCGGACAGTTTTTCAAAATCGGATTCCATACACCAGAAACAGCCACCGGCGAAAATGGCTTTGTCCGCGAAAGCGCCGGTCGAAACCAGCATCAGGATCAGCATAAAAATAAAAAATGTCGGTTTCATAAGTCTCCACCAGTTCTGTCAAAAACAACGCTCTAACAAGCTGTTGAAGAACAGCCTATGAACTCCATGTACGGCCGTTGAAGAGCCCTTGGATGGGACTTTTTTCAACATCCTGCTAAACGTTAAAGCTGCCGCGGCTCTTTCCACGGAAGTCATTTAAAGCTTAATGGAGAAAAAATGTTACTCAAGGCTGGCGACAAAATCAGGAATGAAGCAGATATGGAGAACCCACTCAAAAAGAACAGTAAGATCAAAGACATGAGAGAAAAGCAAAAAATCGGCTGTGCAGATACACAGTTCAGTTCCGTGTCTCAGGGTGCAATTTTTTACGCGTCTGGCGGTGTTTTAAGCTGACCTCCACGGGTAAAGTCATAACCATCAAAGCTTGTTGTGGCAGGCAAGTTTTGGTTCTCCTTTCTTCCAAGTTGGTACACACATAAACAAAGCCGGTTCGGACGCCTCCCCGAACCGGCTTTGTTGCGTTTGATATCAGAGGAGTGTGGCACTCAACCACACATTATCGATGAGACAACACCAAGAGCTTCCGTTACATCAGGGGACATCAGCACTTTGACTCTCGTGAGTACAGTCTGGTACGCACGTGACATGGCCTGAACGGGCGGACTTGGCCGCTTAAATTGAACGATGTAAAACAAAAAAGCTGAACCGTAGCGTCCTCGTACGTCAGCATAGTTGAAATTGTACATCGTAGAAACGGCTTCAGCCGCGAATTCCCATCATGATAAGGAGCAATGACCAGAACAATTCGCGAATAAATTCGCTTCTACAGAGGCTCTTTCCGATGACAAAATTGAGTGTGTCCGAGCACTATTGACCAACCTCAGCATCTTCATCATCACTGTCCTGTGTCTTTCCCACCAGACGCGCCCCCCATATCCCCAGTTCATAGAGCACAACAAACGGCAGGGCAATGGAGACCTGTGAAAACAGATCAGGAGGTGTAAGGACGGCACCGACGATAAATCCCAGCAACAGAGCGTAACGACGCTGCTTAGCCAGCCAGTGGTAGTCGACCAAGCCAATGCGGGCGAGAAACATGAGAACAATGGGCAATTCAAACACCACTCCGAACGCCAGCAGCAGATGGATGGCCATGCTCAGGTAGGCCCCCATGGACAGCATGGCACTAACATCACCGGCGGCCAGGCCGAAGTTGATCAGGAAGGTAAAAACGACGGGGAAAACATAGATAAAACCGAAATAAGTTCCGGTGCCGAAGCACAGACAACTGAGCAACACGAAGGGGATGGCCATCCGTCGTTCATGGCTGTACATCCCCGGCGAGACAAACATCCACAATTGCCAGAGAATGATCGGCAAGGCGACAATAAAACCAGCTAAGGCCGCGACTTTCAAATAGGCAAAAAACGGCTCGGTGGCGTGGATAAATACCAGAGAACTGCCGTCGGGTAACGCCTGCTGAACCGGTTGGGCAATCTGATCAAACAACCATTCAGCTTTGTTATAACAGGCGGCAAAACCGATTAGCCAAGCCAACACGGCAACAATCAGGCGACGGCGCAACTCTTCGAGGTGGCCGACCAGAGATTGCTCACGATCAGCCATGGTGAGCGTCACCTGTTTTTTCGGCGTTATCGTTGCGCGAACTTTCTTCGTCAGTGGTCTTTTGGGCGACAGCAGTCACTTTTTCCGGCGTAGGGGATTCCGTGATCACTTCAGCCTCAACATCAAAGGTCTGTTTGATGTCATGCGTGGCGCGGCGAAATTCACGCATCCCCCGGCCCAGAGATCGGGCAACCTCGGGTAGCTTGCCCGGACCGATAAAAATCAGGGCGATGACCAGAATCACCAGCAGTTCCGGCATTCCTATCCCAAACATGGCAGCTCCTTTAACACGAATGACAGATTAGTTGAGTTTTGGGCAATAATCTCACTTGTCATCCGGTTTGTCTTCAAGACTTTCGGTGTCGTTCTCTTTTATGCCCTGTTTAAAATTTTTGATTCCCTTGCCCAGACCCGAACCCAGCTGAGGTAGCCGTTTCGCTCCGAACAAAACAACAACGATGCCGAGAATAACCAGCAGTTCCGTCGTCCCCAATCCGAACATAGTAAGTTCCTTTCTTCTTATCCCCGTTTCGGGGTCAGCAGTTGATGACTGTAATGGACATCTTCTTCACGGTTGAGATTGATAAACGCTGTCTCTATTGCCGGAAGATGGCGAAGTTGCGTCATGGGAACCTCGCATACGCGCAGTGTCTCCCAAACGTCGATAATTTTATACTGCCTGTTTTCCAGCGCCTGCTCCATGGCTGGGAGGCAACGTTTCGAATAACAGGCGAACAGTGGTTCCACGCCCTGCTCACTGACCGGCACCACAATATCGTAATTCGTCGTCTGTGTTAAAAGATAACGGATCAGACTCAAATTGACAAACGGCATATCCGCAGCACAGACAAATCCCCAAGGAGTCGCAGCGTGCATCAAACCGCTGTAGAGGCCCCCCAGAGCGCTGCCCGGATAAATATCGCTGACCAACGGAACCTGATAGCGCTCAAAACGTTTCTGATCATTGGCAACAATCAGTATGTCATCAAACACCATCCGTAAGGGATAAAAAACCCGCTCGAACAACGGCTGGCCACCAATATCAAGAAACAATTTTTCCCGCCCCATGCGGCGACTTTTTCCTCCGGCAAGGATCATGCCGGTGACATCGGATTTTGACATCGCTCCCTACCCGCCAACGGCCGACATAACCACCTGCTCTCCCCGATCCAGCGACACATATTGCTGGGGTTTCTGAGAGGCCAGTTGCATCAGCTGATCTTTCAACAATTCACGGTCAAACGTTTCCAGCGCCGGTCTCACATTGATCCCTTCAGTGCTGAACAGACATCCGCGCCCTTCACCGTAAGCCGTAATGCGTAAGCGGTTGCACTGTTGGCAAAACGGACAGGAACGCGCAGAGATAAAACCAACTCTCCCTGCCCCCCCAGCCACAGCATATTCACGCGCCGGTCCGGCGATTTTTCCGGACGGCAACGGTGTCAACGAAAAACCTGCCCGATCAAGACGTTCGCGCAACACCTGTTCATCCATCGCCTTATAGTGGTCGCCGGCAAACGGCATATATTCAATAAAGCGCACGGTCCAGCCCCGCTGACTGGCAAAACGGACAAAATCGACCACTTCTTCGTCATTGACCCCGGCCATGACCACCACATTGAGCTTAACCGTCAAACCGGCATTTTCCGCAGCATCGATACCCCGACACCACTCCACCAGTGACCCCCCTTGGGTGATATCGTGAAATCGATCATGGCGTAAGGAATCGATACTGACATTGATCCGTTGAACCCCGGCAGCGGCCAGATCAGACGCATAACGTGACAGCAGTAGACCATTGGTGGTCAGAACCAGGTGCTGCAAACCATCCAGAGCACGCAATTCACCAAGCAGACCAATCACACCGGGGCGTACCAAAGGCTCGCCCCCAGTGATACGGATCTTTTCCACCCCGAGATCAATCGCCTGTTGAGCCAAAAACAGGATCTCCCGGTCACGTAACAGCCGGCGGGTCCGATTTGCCGCCCGACCATGCGGTCGGCAATACCGGCAGCGCAAATTACACCGGTCGGTAATGGACAGACGCAGATAATTGATGGTGCGTTGATACGGATCAACCAGAGTCATGCGCTCACCTTGAGAGCTGTATCGTTGCGTTTAAGAATAAATTCGGCAATTTGTTCGGGACAGTTGAGGTCCAATTGCTGCGGTGCCGCGTCATCGGCCAAGGGGGTATCCGTGGCCACAGCCACAACGCGCGGATAACGATCCGGATGCGTAAACAACGGCGCTTTGCCCAGACTCGAGCGATAGACCTCAATTTTGTCGACGTCCGCATTCTTGAAGCCCTCGAGCAACAAGACATCCAGATCAGCGCCAAAACGCTCAATCAATGCTGTCACGCAAGAGGGGGGAGCCGTCTCGCGCACCACCAGACCATCCTCGCCGCACAGCACAGTTCGCACCGCTCCGGCTTCAGCCAGGCGGCAGGTATCAGTCCCACTGACATCCACAGGGAACCTGTGACCATCGTGCTTGATCACTCCAACCCTCATCCGATGGCGGCGCTCCAGATAACGGACAATGGCACAAGCCAACGTGGTTTTTCCGCTCCCGGACCAGCCACTCAGGGCACACAAAACCGGTTGCGTCATATCACGGCCCTCCATCATTGACCAGCGAGTGAAACCAACACACTGCCACCGTTTCACCTGCTGTGGCATGGGACCGGGTTTCATCGAGCCAGGCCAAGCCCTCGGCCCGAGCGAATCCGCAATAATGCGAGGTAAGTTGATCCGCCAGAGGAGCCACTTTTTCGGCGCGTTTTTCAATACGAATCAGATCACTGCGCCCGATCCGCCCACGCAATGGGGCATCTAAAACTTCGTCCCGCCAGACGGTGGCATAATGTTGCCAACCAGCCAGTCGTTTTATCACCGGCACGAGATATAAAAACAGATTGACCAGAAACGCTGCCGGGTAACCCGGCATGGCCACAAACAATTGCTCACCACGCTTGGCCGCCAGCAACGGGCTGCCCGGTTTAATTTTCGTCCGATCAACCACCAACTCAAACTCCTGCTGTTGCAGCAACGGTCGAACAAAATCATACTTGCCCATCGACACACCGCCACTGGTGACAATGAGGTCGTGGTGCTGAGCCAATTGCTCAACCGTGTTATGGATCTGTTGAGGCTGATCAGCGACCGGACCGACAAATGTGCACTGACAGCCTAACTGCTCCAAAATCGGTTGCAACAGAGCTCGATGACACTCGTAACTGCTTCCAAGGCGCGGTGGTGCGCCAGGTGTCAGCAATTCGCCCCCTGACAACATCACCCCCACCCGTAGTGGACGATAGACACAAAGGTCACTCACGCCGGCATAGCACAAGGTACTATGACGAATCGCATCCATCCGACACCCCGCATCCAACAAGGTGGATCCGGGCATCAGCTCATGACCGCACTCATTGATATTCCCATTGGCAACCACACCATCCGCCAACCGCAGGGTCTCACCAAACTGATGACTCTCCTCCACCCGCACAACAGCCGTGGCATTATCAGGGACGCCACCTCCGGTCATCACCGCCAGGGCATCTTCTTCGGCCAGAGGTTCCGTTGCCAGATCACCCGCGGCACGGCTGCCGGTCACCCGCCACTGACGACGCGTCACGTCAACGAGTGCGTAACCATCCACAGCACTGCGCCGACTGTTGGGTAACGGCTGCGGTGCCAGCACTGTTTCAGCCGTAATGCGATGCAGCGCATCACCAATGCAAACTGTTTCTTTGCCAACCGGCGAGACAGCCGCCAGAAGGGAACGCAGTGCATCAGGGTAGGAGACAGGTGACATGGTCAGGTCCTAAAAACGGCCAAAGGGGCACACAGGGTACACGCAGGGTTCACAGAAATGACACAGCCCACCATGACCGGCACTGGCCAGCTCCTCATCAGTTGGCATGTCGCCGGTCAGCAATCTCGGCAGAAAAAGATCCAGTGCGGTGGTCTGGAAATGCAACGCCGCCGCAGGAACGGAACAATAAACACGATCCGATTTACGACCAAGGCTCATATGATTACCCGGTTGCACTGGATTGCCTCGGCGTTGAAACGTGACTCCCACATCGGCCATGGCTTGAAATGTCACATCATCCGGATCCACCGAAGTACCGCCAGTGACCAGCACCAGCTCCGCAACCTGCTCCGCTTTCCTCACGGCTTCTGCAATGGCGCACCGATCATCAGGAACAACGGTTGAAAAGGTTGTTTCAACACCCAACTGTTGCAGCTTATAGCGCAACCGCGGAACAAAGCGATCTTCAACAGCTCCCGAATAAACCTCGGAGCCGGTCACGACAATTGCCGCGCGCTGAATGACATACGGGTCGAGCCAGATCAGGGGCGTTTCGGCAACGCCCTTCATCCGTTCAAAAACACTCTCACTGCACGTCAGTGGAATAATGCGAAAAGCCGCCACGACTTTTCCTTCCACGACAGGAAAACGGTCATGAATCGTCGGCATGGAAGGCACTTCCATCCGGTTCAAATCTGTCAACCGCTCGATATCAACGCGGAACAATCCGGCATCCAGTGCCCGAAAATTCACCTTGCCCTCTTTGGTGACCCGGTCATGTCCGATTCCCGGCCCAGCCAGATAAGGTGCCAAGGTCAAGGCGACCTGGTCTTCATGAATCTGTCCCGTGTCGACGGGTCCGACATAAAGATGGCGTTTGCCCATCTGTTTGAGCACCTCGAGATCCTGCTCGCTGATCACATGTCCACGGCAAAACGCCACGCACTTCCGCCGATAGTACGGATTAACTTCGGTTAAATCATGGGCCAAAGAACGACCAATCGCTTTTTCTACAGGCAGCTTTTCCATAAGGACTCGATAGCAAAAATAACCCACTCGAATGATGCTCATCACAATATCCTATTGGAGATTTTTTTTCACCCGAGAAATTACTTTTTCTGGCGTTTGGAAAATTAAGAATCCCTTTAACAAAGCCACCTTAGGTTCTATTCACCACTCGGCGTGGCTCTGATCCGCAACGCGACGACAAGAGGCACATCACGCTTTGGCACCAGCGCTCATACTCAGATTTTTGCGCTGAAGTCAGCTCTCTCAGAGACAGGGCTCCCCCCGGACAACTATCAATACATGGCGGGTTGGTTGCAAACGGCTGGCTCATGCACAGATCACATTTTTTCATCACCTGTTGTGTCGTAATCTGGGGAACACCATAGTCACAGGCTCTAGCGCAGGCACCGCAACCGATGCACAAAGTCGCATCAACCTCCACCCGACCGTCTTGGGTATTCTTGGTTAATGCAGACACCGGACAGGATGTCACACAGGCCGGGTTGACACAATGCAGACACGTCAGAGACAACGTGCGCATTTTTTCTTCGCCGTTACGCGGTTCCCACCACGACAGCACCCGCCGATAAAAAATGCCCGCATCCAGACCACGCCAGTTTTTACAGGCGATTTCACACCCATGACACTGATTGCAGCGTTGCGGATCAAAAACAATAACCCGTTCCAGACCATCGTTCATGACGCCTCCTCCCACCTCTCCACTTTGACCAGTGTCTGGCTGGACATTGCCCAGATCAAAGGATCACAGGCTTTATCACGCTCGACCGTGTAAAGCAGATTGACATTTGCACCACCATCGGTCAGCGGCATATCGTGTTGCCCCAGCGCCTTGCAGCCCTGCCACCAGCCATGCAGCACCATCACCGTATCGCGACGGATCCCCGGATAATACTGGGCTTTCACCTTCAACCAGCCATGGGGTGAAGACAGACGGATCCAATCCTGATCGCCAATGGCGAAACGGTCTGCGGTTTCGGGATGAATGTGCAACATCGGCTCCGGCTCGACTTCGCGCAACAGGGCAACATTGCGCTGCCACGACGCACTGAAACTTTTAGAGGTATGATAATCGGAAAGCACCAGGGGAAACTCTTCAACCAATTCAGGAGTCGCAGTAAGGCCCTCCGGCACGTCACGCCATTGCGGCAACGGCGAAAAACCGGCATCGGCAAACGTGGTCGCATAAAGCGCGACCTTGTTTTGCGGCAGCAACGGTGGGTGACCAAGAGCAGAACTGGCCCGGCCAAAAGTCTCGGCATATTTTTCGTAACGTTGTCCAGGCGGTTGCCTGCTGATGCCGCACGGAGCCTCACGCAACTCATGGGGCGTCAAATTGAACGGTTGCAACTGCTCCCTCATCGCCTGCTCGCAATCCCCCTGCCAAAAGTCCTCTCCATAGCCCATACGCTGGGCCAGGTCGAGAAAAAATTCAATGGTTGACTTATAGGCGCCCAGCGGCTGAATCACCGGATTATTGGCCATCATCCACCCCGGCACATGGTGAAACGGATGGTCGCTTTCATAGACGGTTGCTGTCGGGATGACAATATCGGCGTAATCCATCTCAGCCGTGCGCATCACATCAATCACGGCAAAAAAATCAACCTTTTCCAGCGCCGCCAGAACATTGCGTGTGCCACGATTACTCATTGAGGGCTGGGTTCCTGGCGCCATCAGACAGCGAATCGGATAAGGTTGTTCGGTCAGAATGCTCTCAATCACCCCGTAATAAGCTGCGGATGGCCCTTCGTAAAAAGGTTGAAACACTTTGGGGAATTCCGGACACACCAACTTGTCGATCAGCGCCGGGCTGTAGCGCTGCGGCAACGTGACCGGACTGGGTGCCATCGCCTTTGGCAATAGATTTGTACCCGGCCGGTCAAGATGGCCGGTAATGGCCATCAGCATGGCCACGGCACGAATCGCATCACTGGCGGACGGCGCATGTTCGACGCCATTACCGAGATCAATGGTTGCTCTGGGAGTCATCGCATAGAGCCGGGCCAGCGCCACGATCCGTTCGGAATCAATCCCGGTAATCCCCTGCGCCCAAGCAGGGGAAAATTGCTCCACATGAGCTTTGAGTTCATCAAAGCCGTAGCACCACTGCTCAACAAACGCATGATCGATCAAACCGTCACCAATCACCACATGCAACATGGCCAGAGCCAGCGCGGCATCGGTTCCTGGGCGGATCGCCAGCCACTGATCGCACAATCCACCGTCCGGCTCCATAGAGGGTTTGATGGCCACCAGAGTCGCACCACGCTGGCGTGCGTCTAAAAACGCTCGCGCCGGGCGAGCCACTGGGCCGGAATAGAACGGCTGCCGCCCCCAATAGATGATCAGGTCACTGTTGTCATAATCAGCCTGCGGCCAGCAGCCGACCGTATAGGAGAAAGCAAAAGCCCGCTGCATGGCGCAAATACCACTGTGGCCATAGTTGGGACTGCCGTGAACCGTTAAAAAACGCTGTAGATAGTCATTGTAGTTGCGCTTGGCCGGGGCAAGAATCGCCAGAGATTCAGGGCCGAACTCCTCTTTTTGACGCATCAGCACTTCAGCGACCTGATCAATGGCGTCATCCCAACCGATGGGCTCAAATCGTCCTTCACCTTTGCGCCCGACACGACGCAAAGGCGTTGTTAATCGATCCGGGGAATACACCCATTGGGGAGCGGCTTGCCCTTTGGCACACACGGCACCACGATTTACAGGACATTCATCCATACCCGCCACCCGGGTAAAACATCCTTGTTTGACAAACGCATAAATACCACAACCGCCCCCCGGACCACCGGGCCCACACATACCGCACACGGTGGGAATCACCTGTTCACCAAGGGATTCGGCCAAACGTTGTGCCTGCTGATAATTCATAAAAAACTCTCCGTAAAAACCTGTTGGACAGGGCAAGACGCTATGGCGGACATCGGGGCTCGCCAAACCGGTTTCTTTATGGCAATCCAGCGAGCTGTACAAGACACCAGAGTTCCCCCCCATACTCAATCATACTGATGAGTATGATTATGAGTCTTAACACCAGCATTGTCAAGAAAGGAACCTCCAACTATAAAAAACGACGCCCAGAAACATGCCGGAATCCTCAGTGTCGCCAAAGAACTATTTTCTCTCCAAGGCCGACCTGTTTTCCGCCCTGATCCAACGGGAGAAACAAGAGCACCCTGTTAACGCCATACTCCTGCTTCCACGTCCAAGCATCGTCATGGGGCAACGCTTCAGCCCGGCCTCAAACGAAATCACCAACAACGCCGAAAAAGCGACACGCGTTTTTAATCGCGCCACCGCCTCTTGCTAACTCATAAGACATTTTTCTGAAGACATCTCTTGATCCTGATACACGACCTCGCTATAGTCAGCCGCTACTGCCCCTTTTCCACAAAAAGAATCCTCCAGTGAGCGAACAGAAACTTTTTGCAAAAATCAAACGCCTGGCCGGCAAGGCCGTGGGCGATTTCAACCTGATTGAGGAAAACGACCGCATTCTGGTTGCCATCTCCGGCGGCAAGGACTCGTGGACCATGCTCCACGTGCTTAAAGAGCTGTGTCGGCGTGCGCCGATCCACTACGAGCTGGTGCCGGTAACCATCAATCCCGGCTTTGATGGCTTTGACACCGCCACCATCACCCACTACCTGGCCGAACTGGGTTTCACGGCCCATATTGAAACCACCAATGGCGAAGAGGTGATCAACGCCCATCTGCGTCCCGGCTCGTCCTACTGCGCGTTCTGTGCCCGATTGCGTCGTGGGGCGCTCTACACCACGGCTCAAAAACTCGGCTGCAACAAAGTCGCCCTCGGCCACCATCTCGACGACCATCTCGAAACCCTGCTGCTCAATCAGTTTTACTCCGGCACCATCAGTGCCATGAGTCCCAAGCTGCTGGCAGACAACGGTGAACAGACCGTGATCCGGCCGCTGGTTTATGTTGAAGAACAGCTCATTGACCAATGGACGACGTTGCGCGAAGTACCACGTGTCGACTGCAGTTGCCCAATGCTGGTGCGCCGCGATCAGAAGCGCCAACGGATGAAAATATTGATTGAAGAGCTACAGAGGGAGATCCCGCAGATCAAAAACAGTCTGCTCAATGCCATGCGCAATGTGCAGCCACGCCATTTGCTGGATAAAAATTTGAAGGAATTTTAACAGCGATTGACCGTCTATGTGGTGCGAAATTTGGAACGAATCGCGCGGACGTTCATGGTGTTCGGTGCTGCTGAAAGGAAGGGCTTGGCTGTTCACACACACACTGCAGGGCGGGCACCGTCCCGCCCGTTTGAGCGGGGCCACGGAAGAAATAGAGTGAGACGTCAAACGGTTATCAACGTTTTACGCCAATAGTGATGAGTCGCACGATTTGCCGACCTAAAGGGCGGCAAACCGAATCAGTGAGGCATAACGGAAACAAATCCATTGTCGGTTGATCCAGGTTCAGGAGAAGTTCAAGCCGGCTTTTGCATCCTTTTGAGCGGCCAGTCAAAAGGATGTCGGCTGCCGGGACGAGACCCGGCGACCTTGACTTTGATCTTGATCTTCAGTGGTTCGTAATACGAAACGAATCGCACCGGCGAACTTCATCCGTTCACAATGATGGTACCCACGTGACGCGGGCTTCCGCGCCCGCACGTCGGGGCACTTTTGCGTCGACAAAAGTACCGCAAAATCGACTCCCAAGGGGTTGTCATCAATCAGCCTTCACGGAGTTGTTGCGGATCTTTTCCACGTCAGCGGCGTTATCGGTCGTCGCCATAGACCGACTATAGCTCCTCCCTCTGCCTTGCTGACGTAAAAAATCTCACGCAACACCTCTCGTTCTTCTGATTCATAACAAACCCAATGCCCCCTACGGGTTCCCTCTCTGCGTTCACTAACACTGCGATGTCGGCAAAACTCGCCCAGTCGGCATCAGTCCTCAAACAGGTTGCCGACAACCATCGCGCTGACCGTTCTCTTCGTTCGGCGCTGCTGAACGGGAGGGCTGGGCTGCTCAATAACACACCACTGAAGGGCGGGCACCGTCCCGCCCGTTTGATTGGTGCCACACCAGAGGTAGAGCGCGACTTAAGATTGTCATCAACATTTTACGCCAAAGCTGATGCGTTGCACGATTCGTCGACCTAAAGGGCGGCGAGCCGAATCCGTAACGCACATCGGAAACAGACTCAGTGTCGGTTAATCTGAGGGTCAGGAGGTGTTCAGCTGGTTTTTGCATCCTTTTGAGCGGCCAATCAAAAGGATGTCGGCTGCCGGGACGAAACCCGGCGACCTTGACTTTGATCTTGAGCTTCAGTGGTTTGCAACTTGAAACGAATCGCACCAGCGAACTTCATCGCGTTCGCGAAGGTGGTACCCACATGACGCGGGCTTCCGCGCCCGCACGTCGGGGCACTTTTGCATCGACAAAAGTACCGCAAAATCGACTCCCGTCATTGCACCCTCCGGGTTCCCTCTCTCCATTCTCTTACATCGCAATGTCGGCAAAACTCGCTACCGCTCAAACAGGTTGCCGACAACCATTGCGCTGACGTTCATTGCGTTCGGTGCTGCTGAACGGGAGGGCTGGGCTGCTTAATAACACACGACTGAAGGGCGGGCACCGTCCCGCCCGTTTGATCGGTGCCACACTGGAGACAGAGCGCGACTTAAGATTGTTATCACCGTTTTACGCCACAGGCGATGAGTTGCACGATTCGTCGACCAAAAGGGCGGCGAGCCGAATCTGCAAAGTATCACGGAAACAGACACCGTGTAGGTTGATCTGAGGGTCAGGAGGTGTTCAGCTGGTTTTTGCATCCTTTTGAGCGGCCAGTCAAAAGGATGTCGGCTGCCGGGACGAAACCCGGCGACCTTGACTTTGATCTTGACCTTGCTCTTCAGTGGTTCACGCGCTGACGTTCAGTGCTGCTGAACGAAAAAGCCGCAGCGCTAAATAAAAACAAAAACGGCGCTGAATCTCGTCAGCGCCATTTTTGTCTGCATGCGTTATACGCAGGGAATATCCAGGCAACCACAGCCGCTGAGCACACAGGCTACAAACAGCATCAGGCCGACAATTTTCAATCGACTCATGGTGTTATCTCCATCGGTTAGAGGACGTGTTGATTCGGTCAGTTAAGCCGGACTTACTGACCCGCTTCAGGTTTAAGATAATGATCAAAATGGGTGCGAATCTGTTCGGTCATCTTACGATAGGCCCGCAGGAACTGTTGCTCCGGCAGATCTGTTTCCTTGGTGTAGCCGAGACGCCGGGCCAGACGACGCAGGTTTTTTTTATCCTTAGAGATTTGATTAAACGACTGGTCATGAACAAGGCGCAGTTTATTTTCCAATCGTCGCAAAAATTTATAACCGTTTTCCAGTTCCTCGGCGACCTCTTTAGGCAGCAATCCCTTATCGCCAATAGCGTTCAGCGCTGCCAAGGTATTACAGACACGAATCTCGGGCACGTCCTTGCCATACATCAGCTGCAGATACTGAACAAGAAACTCAACATCAACCATGCCACCGCGCCCGGTCTTGATATTAAACTGTGATTCGCCCTCTTTGGCGATCTCGCGCTCCATGCGACTGCGCAGTCGGTAAATTTCGGCTTTAAGTTCCTGGGGCAATGGTTTTTCCCAAGTCACCTGGTCGTTAATCGCCTCGATCTGCTCGGTGATCTGCGGCGGGCCCACCACCACCTGAGCCTTGGTCAGTGCCTGGCGCTCCCACAATTGCGCGGATTCTTCATGGTAGTTCTGGTAAGCGGTCAAACTGGTGACCAGCGGTCCTTGATTACCGGAAGGACGCAGCCGGGTATCAATCTCATAAACCCGCCCCTCGCGGGTGGCCAGGGTCAATACGGAGATAATCCGTTGCGCCAGCTTGGAGAAGTATTCCTGATTGGAGATTTCTTTGAATCGATCCGGGTCAGTGCCTTTGGCCGGGCGGTTCTTGCCCTGCCCGCTGTAGATAAAGATGATATCGAGATCGGAGTGATAGTTGATCTCCATGCCACCCAGCTTGCCCATGCCGAGCACGGCAAACTCGGCTTCTTTCCAGCCATGTTCGAGAGGACAATAGGGCAGACCAAAGCGGGGGATCAATTCATTGCGCGCCATCTCCACCGCCGCTTCGAGACAGACGACAGCCAGACAACTGAGCTGCATGGTGGTGCGCCCCTGCAATTGATCACCACGTAGATCGTTGAGGGCAATGCGCAAAAACTCTTCACTGCGGAAACGACGCAGTTGGTCAAGGCGGTCTTCGTAATCCAGCGACTGCTCCAATTGTTCGGTCAGCTCATCGCGCAGCACTTCGAGCGATTTGAACTCCACGGCATAACCGCTCGACACCAGTGAATCGAGAATTTCCGGGCGCTGGATAAAAATCCGCGATAAAAATTTGCTGGTGCTGAACAGTGAGATCAACAACCGGACAATGGCGTGGTTCTCTGCCATCAGCGCGTAAAACGTGCCGTGAGCCCGAATCCGCATCAGAAACTCTTCAAGGTTGTTCAGAGCCATGTCCGGTTCGGGAGAGTCAACAATTTCCTGAATCAACACCGGCAGAATACGCTGAAAATAACGACGCACCCGCCGGGTCATGGGAGAACCGTATTTGCCTTCACGCAACCGGCACAGACTTTCGAAGCCCTGTTCCACATCCTGAAAACCGGCTTCCTCAAGCAGGTCTTTGGTATAGTCACTGTCGACGGAATCATCAAGCAACGCGCGCACCTGCGGTTTGATGACATCTTCAGCCTGATCTTCTCCGGCGTAAAACAGTTCGCGATAGATGCGCACCACGTCGTCACGATGTTGTTGCAGGCGGTCCTCAAAGGCATCCTGGCGGTCAAAACCGCTGCGCCGTGCCAGAGAGAGCATATCTCGATCCACCGTGGGTAAATTGTGGGTCTGGCGTTCCTGAACCACCTGAATGCGGTGTTCGACAGTGCGTAAAAAGATATACGCCTGGCGCAAAGCCGCCGCATCTTCAGCACTCAAATGTCCGGCTTCGCGCAACAGTACCATGGCCTTAAGGGTGCTGCGTTGGCGCACGTGAGGATTTTTTCCGGCAAAGATCAACTGTAGAGCCTGGATGAAAAATTCGATCTCGCGAATGCCGCCACGCCCCAATTTAAGATTGTTCTGGCAATCGCGCTGCTGAGCTTGTCGGCAGTCGATCTTCTGCTTCATCTCCTTGAGATCTTCGATCATGCCGTAATCAAGGTAACGTCGGTAAATAAACGGCTCCAGGGCCCATAACAAACGCTCACCAAGATCAAGATCACCGGCTACCGGCCGCGCTTTCATCATAGCCGAGCGCTCCCAGTTCTGTCCCCAGCTTTCGTAATAGGTCTCCGCCGCGCGCAAAGAACAGGCCATCTCGCCGCTGCGTCCTTCGGGACGCAAATCCAGATCAACGCGAAAGACATAACCATCTTCGGTCACCTGGCCAATGGCTTTGGTCACCATATCGGCCAGCTTGACAAAATACTGATGCAGGGTGACCTGGTTTTCCGTTTCCCCCTTATCATTGGTGATACCGCTGGTTGTGCCCTGAGTCGAAGAGTAGAAATAGATCAGGTCGATATCGGAAGAAAAGTTAAGCTCCCAGCCGCCGAACTTGCCCATGCCGAGCACGGTAAAGGTGGCCAACTCGCGGCCCTGTTCATCCGGTTCATCAAGGAGCGGTGCCCCCAGTTCCTGCTGTAACAGCCGTTCACAATGACTGCAGGCAACACGAAGTGTCGCAGCTGCCAGGCTGGAGAGCTCCGCGGTCACTTCTTCGAGATCCGCGGTTTCACTCAGGTCGCGGGCACTGATGCGCAGCACTTCACGATATTTGTAGCGCCGCAAACAGCGCTGTAATGAGTCAAAGTCCGTCTCAGGGTCAAGGCGCTGCGCCAGCTCGGCGACCATAAGGTCGACATCTTTTTTGCGGTCGACTTCACCACGAACGAACAGATCGGTAAAATATTCGGCATCGCGGCACAAAATTCCGGTCAAAAACGGCGAGGCACCGAGCATCACCATCAGCCGACGGTTACTGGTCTCTTCGGCCAGACAATGCGCTAACTGCTGCGGGTCCACGGTGTTGCTGCACCGTTCGAGATTGTTCAGCGCCAAATCAGGATCACCACAGGTCAACGCCATCTGGGACTGACGCGCCACCAATGCAGCATCGTCCAGAACCTCAAACAGTAATTGCAGATTGGTCACGCTACGTTCCGGTTCAGCAAACCCCATCGCCGTAATACAGGCACACAGTTGTTCCTTGTTGCCCTCGTCAGCCTGCTGCAACAGTGTCGCCAATCGTTCCATCTGCTCGTTCATATCAGCCCCTTTGTTGTGCCAGCGCTTTCAAGCCATTGACATAATCACCCTGAACGACACCCCGTTCCGTGATGATGGCCGCCACCAGATGGGAGGGAGTCACATCAAACGCCGGGTTATACACTTTGACGCCGTCTGGAGCCAGTTGGGTATCACCGCAATGTGTTACCTCACGCGGATCGCGCTCCTCAATGGGAATTTGCGAGCCGTCCGACAAACTCAGGTCGATGGTCGACATGGGGGCAGCCACGTAAAACGGAATGCCATGCTCCTTGGCCAGCACCGCCACGGTGTAGGTGCCGATCTTGTTGGCCACATCGCCGTTGGCGGTAATGCGATCCGCGCCAACAATCACCGCATCCACCCGGCCCTGCTGCATCAAATAGCCGGCCATGTTATCGCAGATCACCGTCACTGGGATATCATCCTGCATCAGCTCCCAGGCCGTCAAACGTGCCCCCTGCCAGAACGGCCGCGTTTCATCGGCAAACACCTCAATCTGCTTGCCCGCTTCCACCGCAGCGCGAATCACGCCCAGCGCCGTCCCATAGCCCCCCGTGGCCAACGCCCCGGCATTGCAATGCGTGAGGATGTTGGCTTTGTTGGGAAGCAGCACCTGGCCATGCGCCCCCATGGCGCGGTTGATCTGATCATCGTCTTCAGCAATGGTCAGAGCTTCGTCGAGCAGCACCTGACGCAGGTCCGGCAAGGACAATTGCTGGTTGGCCTTCGCCACGGATTTCATCCGATCCAACGCCCAAAACAGATTCACCGCTGTCGGGCGAGTTGCCGCCAAGACCGCACAACACGCCTCAAATTGCGGCTCAAATGCGGCGAAGTCCTCCGCCTCAATCTCAGCCGCAGCAAAGGCCGCCCCAAACGCGGCAGCCACCCCAATAGCCGGAGCGCCGCGCACCACCATGGTTTGAATGGCTTCCGCCACGCTGCGGTAATCACGGTAGTCCAGCCACACCTCTTGCGCCGGAAGCAGGCGTTGATCAATCATCCGGCAAACGCCGTTTTCAAATTTAATGGGTTTTATCGGCATGCAATCCTCTATCAAATAAGGGTTGTTTTCAGTTCTAAAGATGACGTGAAGATTAACATTTATTGGCGGGGTGGTGGCAAAAAATGTGGCTGTCAGCACCCGGCTGAACTGAATGGTTTCGCTCTTTTATCCACTCAAAACCTCAACAATAGACACGCGTAAAATTAATTAGCTTTAGGCTATTAGGATTGCCAAACAAACCAGACAAGCGTATGCTAAGCTCTCTGTGCATACGATTTATCGCGTACTGGTGGCAACCGTCACGAGTTCACTCCAAACAATGGGGAACAATCTCTGGCTGGACTCTCACCATCCTCTCTTTTTAACCACAATACACGAACGGGAAAACAATGAAAAAAGCTCTTGCAGGCGCAGTGGTTCTGATCGCCCTCCTTATTGCCGCACCCTTTGTCAACGGCCTGATGATGGAGAAAATCCTCCGTAGTCAAGTCGACAAGGCCAATGAACTGTACGAGTCGCAACCCTATTCCCCGACCTTTGAAATTACCCGGTATGAGCGCGGATTCGGTACGTCTGAAATCGAATTTAAAATCACCTTTACCCAGTGGCCTGACGTCAATGAGGTTCAAACGATTATCATCAATGAAAAAGCCAAGCACAGCATTCTGGGCGTCACCTCAACAGCCAGTTTGACACAAAATAGCTGGTACAACGACTTTATCAATGAAGCCCTGGAGGGTGTTGACCCGCTCACCATCACCAGCCAGTTCAACATTTTCAGTGGTCTTTCAACCACTCTGACCCTGGCCGCTTTTGAGTTTGATGCGGATGAAGATCACTTTGTGGTCAGCCCCGCAACTCTTGACATTAAAACAGACCGCTCCGGCAAACACCTTCTGGCAAATGGCTCTTTTGATGGCTTTTCCATTGCCGACGTCCTCGACCTCAAAGGGTGTTCCGTTACCTCCGATATCGACGTGTACTCAACGATGATTATGGACGGCGACGCATCCATATCCGTTGATCAGATCAGCGTTTATGCTGGCGATCAAAACGCCATTATGGACGTCTCGACTCTCAAAGTGACATCGACAACGGATTACAATGAAGAAAGCCAGAGACTATCAACGACCACCACGTACAGTGTCGACAAAATCGTTACCGACGACGAAGAGATCAACAACCTCAACGTCAATGTTGGCATCAATCAACTGGATTCCGAAAGTCTACAAAATCTCTACGATAGCTACATCAGCATGATCAGCGATTTGATGACCAACATTTCCGCCTCACAGAATGACCCTGAGAAAATTGAAGAAATCATGCAACAACAGCTCCCCATGATCGGACTGGGCCTGCTCCCGCAAGTGGAAAAACTGTTAACAAAAGACCTGCAAATCGAGATCACGGATCTGCATGTCGGCTTGTCTGAAGGGGACGTGGATGGTGACCTTGCCATTGCACTGAAAAAAGATATGACCCTGGCGGACTTCGCGACAATCGCACAACAGCCGCAAACACTGGTGGACGTGTTTTCTTTTACCTCCAACCTGAGCTTGCCCGAGGGATTAGTCCCGGACCAACAAAGTCTGCTCGTACCCCTGTTTGAAGGGATGCAAACAGGCGTGTTCGAGCAACAGGAAGGAAAGCTCGTCCATCAGGCTGAGATCAAAGACAACCAACTACTGCTTAATGGACAGGAGTTAGTTTTGTAGCGCTGATGCGCTTTACTCAGGGCATTTGACAAAGGAGGTTTCCATGACGGGGGAAAAAGAAAAAATCAGTTCCAAGCGCAGGCAGTTCCTGATTCGTGTCCCGGTTTTAACAGCCGGGCTCGTGGCTCTGATGAAAACACCCAGTCGAGCCTGGGTGCAGACCGGTAATAACCGTCGCCGGATTGATTCGGAGGTGTGTATAAATTGCCAAGCCTGCGTCGATGCCTGTCCGACCAATGCCATCGTAGAGGGCAATGACACCTGCGTCGTCAATGCCACCCTCTGCATCGGTTGCCAAGTCTGCGATGCGGAATGTCCTGTTGAAGCCATCGAAGAGGGAACGGAGATCATTGCGCCCACCGTGTACACTGACGAATGTGTGGCGTGCGGTGCCTGTACAAATGAATGTCCAACCAACGCCATCAGTGTTGGTGAGTATGCCGTCATCAACATCAATGCGTGTTCCGGTTGTCGCAGGTGTGTGGACGGCTGCCCGGTTCAGGCCTTGGGGTAATATCGGCCCAAATGCTGACCCTATCTGGCTGTTAGAAAACAGTCTGCGGAGTCCATGGACGAGCGACAGAACTTCAATGACGTTTTTCTAACTGCTTAATTTTGTAAGCAAGAAGGAAATCGCATTTTCGGCTTGCGTCGCTGCAAAGCTCCCGGATAGGGCTGTTTCAACATCTTGCTAAAACGGATCAGTAAATTACTCACCATTTCTTGATACATAACGGGCCGCAGGTGTTCAGCCCGCGGCCCGTTCTCCAGTGGCATAGCGAGCGGAGAACGCTGCAAATCAGCCGCGTGTTTTTTAGCGGTGGTTTCAATAGCCCTCTCAGGCAAATCGCCTATTTTTGATTCGCGCCCCATTTCAGTATAAAAATGGAATAAATTTTTTGGTCCTATCTGAATATAACTCAAATTCCTTTCCATAGCGTCCAGCAAGATAAGAATCGAGTCCAGGAATATGATAAAAAATGAACAGACCTGCCATTATCAGTGGCACAGCAAGTGTCCATACGCAGGACGTGAATAAACACCACCCCGTGAACATGACCGTGTCGCCAAAATAGTTCATATGTATTGAATATTTAAACAATCCCTTTGTGTAACAATGGCCTTTATTTATTGGATCTTTCTTCCACCATTTACGTTGCAATTCAGAGTAACTGTTCAAAAAAGAACCCAATAATAATAAAACAACCGCGAGAGTATCACGCCAACCCAAACCTATGGCCTCGTCTCTAAACGCGCCACCACCGACAAGCAACAAACCAATCTCTAACAGAGCCATAAAACAAAGTAAGCCCAAGACCTCTGACCATTCAACTTTGCGGTCCAACAGATAAAATAAGGTAATTAAGTGTCGCGCCCAGTATAAAAAAGCACATGCGAGTAAAATATATGATCTTGTTAAATCAGAAAGCGCCCAGTCAGCACCAAACAGACTGCTTATTTTTGTACTCCCCGAATAAAAAACAAGCCAAAGACAAATCAGGACAATTACAAAATGGCCTGAAGCAAAAGCTATCTTCTCTATGAAGGATCGGTCATGAGATCGATCAACTCCTGCTTTTTTAGAACGATTACTCTCCATTTTTCTTTCCAATTTTAGACTCATTGCAGCGCGAAAAAAAGTAATGTAAATGTACTTATTAGGGCCTAGTTCTCTGTCCATGCTGTGCTAATAAAGACAACTTATCCTAAATTTTTCCGTTTTGAACATGGAAAAATCCACAACCACGCCAGCCGAAAATGTGATTTCCGTCTTGCTCACAAAATCAAGGGCTTGAAAACCTGTCCTTGATTTTGAACGCCCGCCCATGGGCTCCACAGGCTGTTTTTCAACAGCCTGCTAAACCACATTTGGAACGGCAGCGCTCGTCAACGGATCGGGCGGATCTCTTCCCAGTTCAGATTGGAATTGAGATTCGGGTTGTATCCGGGCACATCCGACAGCTGGTACTCGCCCTGATTATTAGTCCAGGCCTTCTGATAGCCGCCGGGCAGCTCAACCTGCATTTCGTTGACCGGATCATAATAGTTCTCCGAATCGCGAATATATTCGCTAAACTCGCGGCTGGCACGATCTTCAGCCTGCTGCCGAGCGTTCCAGGACTGCATCAGGTCCAGGTTGAACTGATCATTGCTACGACTGATCGCCCGGCTCAGGGCTCCAGCATCGGCAATCCCCTGTTGCTGGGCGGCGATCCACTGCTGCTGGGCTTTGGTAAAACGTGCGTACCAGTTTTTCTTCACCCGGAACGAATTGACAAAAGCGCCGGCCAACGGTTTCAGCGCGTCCAGCTTCCCGGTCTCGGCCCGAACCGAAAGGTTCCGATCCGCCAGCCAGAACAGGTTCTGCCCGGCAGAAACGAGCACCACGCAATAGAAATCCTCCTCCCAATTTCGGCCATTTTCCGTGTAGGCAAACCGGGAACGGGTGCCGTAGCCCTGGATCCCACCCGGTTGCGTTGCAGCAACCCCGGCAGCCCAATCGGACAGATCCTCCTGCTCAACCAAGCGGAGATTGCGAGCATTTGGCCGTTGTTGCGGCAACACCAGCTGTTGCAGAAACTCTGTCGGACTATTCGGAATCGGCGTGACGATCATACCGAGATAAAGCTGCCCGGCAGGCCACTGAGACTCGATCTGTCCGCTGATATACATGGGGGAGGGATGAATGTAAAATCCGGCCGAGTTATCCGGCGCGGTGATGGCGACATCCGCTGTCACCAGATTGGCCAGGGCGGAGCTCCAGGTCAACCCGCCCCGCAGCTGCCAGCCCTGCGGGGCCAGCACCCGAAAGGCGGATATCCCCATCTGCGGATCGATAATGTCATACGTCCGCATGTGCAAGGTGCCTGCCGCCACTCCGGCACTCTGACAATAACCGATCAGCAAAAAAGCCATAAGCATACGCTGTGCAAATCGGCCGGCAGCTGTCTGCCACCATTTTTCTAACAACATAAATCGGTTCTTTCTTTCCGCTCTGCAATTCATCTCTTGGCCTCCCTCCCCAACAGGCCTCCACCTGTCGTCCGGTCAACAACCGGCCGTTCGTCAGAGTCATACGGCCCCCCTGAGAAACCGGCAATTCTTTTTGTGAAAACAGCTTGAGAAAAAAACAGGTGCAGCAGGTTGAGCAACGCGCTGCGGGCGACTCCGAGCCCCGCGATATAGCTCTTGAGATTTGTGCTTCAGGGCGGCGGCGGGGACGTAGCTGATTAGCGCTCTGACAACACAAAATCTTCGGGTCAGGCCCCGCACCATTCTCACTGCGTTGCAAAATTTTGACGTGGAGTGGCCACTTCGGCGATTTCGCGCCTTGTGTAAATGGTGCGATGCTGTGCCATTCACTCGAATTTTAGCATTGACAGAGCACTCGCAGGATGTTGAAAACATCCTATCCGGGGTCTCTTCAATGACGCAAACCGAAAATGCGTCCGTCTCGCTTACAAAATCCCTCTTAAGTTGCCACCACCATCAAAGAGTGCGATGTTCACTTTCCATAACAATGATGTTTTGCAAGGTCCCAGTCAGTCTATGTAATCATGATATTAGTAAAGAAGGACTAATAATATAAAAATTTACCAATACGTCCCCCATTTACTCCGATACATTAATCTAAAAATTCCGCCGGTATGGTTTTAACAAATTCAGTTGCTCGATCTATTATTTGATTCCACTCTTTCTCTGTCTTAGCCGTAATGCCATTATTAAGAAGCTCATTTTCACATAGATCTTCAAGAGCCCATATTGCCCTTTTTTCTTCTCCCGTAAACTCATCGTTTAACGGCGAACCTGAAAGTTTGCTCGACAAAATATTCCAAATAATAAGTAGGTGGCCCACAGGCAACGTTAAGGATGCTTCTTGGCTTAGATTTTCCTCAGACATCTTTGCTCACCCCTATTTGAAAACGTCTCAGCTAGCCAGCCAAAGAAGCGAAATCGGCGTTAGCTACGTGTAGAAATCATGACAGTCCAAATATAGCAATCGGCAGACCAATTACAATATTTAATCCATACCTTGCTAAAACGCTCTTTATAAGCCTTTTGCGTGGCCGAAAACTTGGCCACCTCCAGCCAATCCAATAGCCAAATATGATAAAATGCGCTGTAGCAATCATATAAGATATAATGCCTCCGAGCCCGCTTGAAACGTCAACTAATTTATGAAGTTGAATTCCGCTCAATTTAAACGACCATAGGCCAAGTGAACTACTATATACGCCTACGCTCATAAGATTTCCAACTTCTGGTAGCCACCCCAGAAAAGCTACAGCACTGTTATCTGGTCGATATATCGTATAAAATAATATTTGTAGACCTTTAACCTTGCACCACAGGGGTCACACCCAGACATGAGATATCCCCAACCAAAGATTCTCAATCTCTTTCTGTAAATCAGAATCCGACTCCACCTTTTTGGCGAAACGCTGGTAGCTTTTTGCCACTGCGGAGCAGCTCATCCCGCCAAGAACCTCTCCGGCCTCTCGACTTGTGGTTCCGACATAATGCTTGAGAAGGTAGATCGCCCATTTGCGGGCGGACAGCCCCGAAGGTTTGGGCAAATCCTCTTCATCTAACTGAAAATGGTGTAACGCGCTCGCCACCACCTGCCGCTCCGAAATACGGCACTGGAGTTTTCTTCAACAGGGAATCTCTTCATCCTGCAGCTGCTCGTTGCTCAACCGGTCGAGAGTTCTTCGAACAAAACTCTCACGACCCAGCACCAATCCGGCATAAACCGTATCAAATGGATTTTCCAGCTCTTTCCCAATCGTCTTTTCGACAAAGTCCTGATATTTCTTCCGAGCTGCAACGTGCTCTTGCGACAACATCTCCAAGATCACCTGCGGCGATGAAACATCATCGGAAGTATCCGATACAAAGTACCTGTAGCTGCTGTGCAAATACTCCGCCGGATGATCCACCATACCGGCCCGAACCGGGTTAAGATGCAGATATCGACTCAACTCCAGGAGATAACTATCCCGGTCAACGAGGATCGACTTGAACCGCCCCTGCCAAAGATGTCCCGAGCGCTTCCTTTTCGTGTTCACATAGGTGGCGTAAGAGCCGTTGAGAAAGTGCATCACCTTGCTGAGATTCCCTTCCGGTGTTTCAAGAATCAGATGGTAGTGATTCCCCATCAACACGTATGCATGGATTAATACAGCTGAAGCGTTTTTTAGACAGCTTCAGATACTCTTTGAACTTGGTGTAATCTCTCTGTGAATGATAGATTTTCTTCCGTTCGTTCCCGCGAGCAGTGATATGGTAAATCGCTCCTTCGTATTCCAACCGCAATTGACGCACCATAGTCCCCCCTCCATACGACATTGCTATTTGAGAAAACTAGATTGCACTCGATGTCCCATGTCCAGGTTTGACCTCGATATTCTATTGGTTTGACCCCGATATTCTATTCGAGTGCCCCTAAATAAACCTGTTAACATTACCGGTTTCCCCCTATACCCACAAATAATAACGAATACTTACATAAAACTTTCACTGTTTTTAACAGTAAATTTTTATTGAAACAAGGTTAATTTGTTATATCCTAATCCGAAACACGCCAGCCGGATAGGGAAAGGGCTGTCATATTTACATTATTCTTAAAAGAAAAGGTGGGATATGAAATCAAAGAGTCCCCAGCAAGAAGAGAGGGAAACCCGCGAGGTCTTCAGCGAAAAGTTTCTGGTTAATTCTGATGTGGCCCAAAAATATAAGGGCTACAATCTTGTTGTGTATGCAGACACCATTAACGTTAAGTCGTACAAGAATGCCGGATGCGACCTGACCCTGGTTGGCCGAAAAATCCTGACAGACAACACTTCAGTGATTGACTTGAGCGGTCCCTCCGCCAAAGGCTACTCAAAAAGGGCGGCCAGCGGCACGGATGACACAAACCCGGATGGAAAAAACGGCCTCTCCGGCCGCCCGGGGATGAATGGCGGCCATCTGACGACATTGGCAATGGATCTTTCGGCCCCCCCCATGATCTTTCGTTCCGTTGGGGGAAAGGGGGGCTGCGGTCAGAACGGCGGAAACGGGGCCAAAGGCGCAAAAGGCCGCCCCGGACGCGATGCCAGGCCCCGAACCGATAAATATTTCCCCAAAGTGGAAGGGCTTGGCGGAACAGTTGACATCGGGGACTCTCCTGTCCCGCCATGCTACTATATCGCTGCCATCTCCGGGGATAAAGGCAAAACAGGTGCAAAAGGCGGCAATGCCGGTTTGGCAGGCATCTCCGGAAACGGCGGAAATGGCGGAAACATCAGAATTCTGTACCGGAACAGCCTGTCCCAAAAACCAACTATTAGAATCAAGGGCGGTGCTCCAGGGGGGCTGGGTGCCTGTGGCAAACCCGGCCCGGGAGGAGATGGGGGAGACGGAGGCAAAAATCTCTACCACTATTTCGTGACCGCAGACCCCTGGACCTGGGCAATACCGGAACGCTGGCTTCCGGCAGACTCGCCCTACGGGCACATGGGGGTCTGGCAAAATCCGAACCATTGTAGATCTTTTCTGAGTTTTGGTCATGACTACCTGACCCAAGAGGGAAAGCTATCGATACGCAGCGCAAAAAAGCAGGGAGAGTCCGGTTTTGAAGGAGGCTTTGGACCGGAAGGCCTGCCCGAGGCGCCCCCCGCCCAAAGAGGCCGGCAGGGCCGGCCAGGAACGCGGCTTATACAAAAGGTATCTGGCGATGCCTCCCTGCCCGCAATCCCCCTGAAATACATCCTAAAGATACGGCAGTCCGCTGACGTATCCTTTATCAATAACGAACGGGAAACAGCCTGTCAAAAGTTCACCTGGCTTGCCTTTATCACCCGCCCCGTTTCCAGAAAAACGGGAAACACCGTAAAGACGGATCAGGATGCCCTGACCGCCTCTATCCACTGCTATGCCCTGAACCAGATCCAAAAAATCAACCGGGGATTCACCTACTATTCCCTGCCGGCCCACACGTTTAAATGCAATAACATCAAGCTGTATCAGGACTATGTTGACCATGTGATGGTCAGTGCCAGGGATATCGAAACACGGTACTTGAATTTTCTGGATACAAAAAAGTCCAAAGCGGAAAAGAAAAAAGCGATCCTTGAGAGCATCAATACGTATGAAATTTTAATTTCACATCTCACCGATGACATCAATGACAAAGATGCAAAACTCAAGGCCATTAACCATGCCGTTGCACAGCTGAACCGGAATATTGAGGAGTATCGCCTGGAGCTGATTGCCATGCCTGAGAAGCTGCAATGGCAGATTCTTAAAAAAGCGTCCGAAGACGCCTTTGGATGGAAGGATGTCATTGACATCGTCTCGCTGGGAATCGGCGTTACCACCAGTGCAGTATCCGTGAGCAAGGAACTCAAATCCGTGCTGGACCTTCTTAAAAAAGGTGTCGAGATCGCCGTGGCCCTCAAGAAACTGAAGGACAGCGGATCGGCCATATACAAGGGGATGAAAACCATCGCCCTGAACGGCTATAGAATTTTCACCATCGTCCAGGGCGGCTCCCCCGTCAATCATCCAGACTTTGTCTATCCCGACACAGGGGGAAGGGATGTCCTTTTAGTCCCGAAAATGCAGAAATTGGAATTCCTCAATGCCAAAGAAGAGTTTGAATATCAGATGGCAGACTATATGGAATTTTCAGAGGCAAAAAAGTGGAAACACCTCTTCATGACTTTTCTCCAGACGGCAGAAACAAAAGTCGACCTGGCAACCCAGGCGGCAACCGTATACCAGGAAAAAAGTGAATTTACCTTTCAAAGAGAGCAGTTACAATCTGCCATGGCACTTTTGAGGAAAAAACTGCAGGAGTACCTTTTCGATCCCAATGACGAGGATATCACAGTCCCCCTGGAGCTCAGCTACATGGCGGCCCTTCGCTCTGCCACCTACCGGGTCATCGACGAATGGACCGCCTATCGTATCTGGACGCTAAAGGAGGATTCACCGCCCAAACTTGATGACGGATTAACGGTGGTCAAGCTCGCAGATAATGTCCATCAACCCATTTACGAAAAGATTCAGGAATACCTCATGGACATTGAGCGGCAGGCCTCGGAATTTGAAGCCGCTCCCGTCATCTGGCGGCGCAAGGATTATCCGGAAATATTTGAAAAGCTCAAGTTGCCTGAACACAGGGTCTATCTGGAGCTGCCGATGGATGAACAGGCGGATTTCAGAAATATTAGGCTTAAGCAAATCTCAGTTTTCCTGGCCGGGGCGACCTCGGACTCCTCTCATATCTATTGTGAGTTGACCCATTCCGGAAACTGCAGGTACACCTCCATTGACGGCACAAGGCTGGATTTTGTACTCCCCCGCCGAAAAATTCCGTGCGGATACCGTATTCTGGATGGGAAACCAGACTTTTCAATCCTTAAAACCGTTTTGATGAACCATCCCTATGATCTTGGGTACAGCCTGAGCACGGCCTACGAGCTATATATCCCGGAATCCTTAAGCCCCTGCAAGGGAGGACAGCAGTTCAACACAGGTATCGATTTTGACGCGATTTCAGAAATCCGGCTGATGCCTGTTTTCTACTTTAATCCAAGGGCCAATGCATTAAACCGGAGGTATAAAGAACTGATGCTCACCCGAAAGAATGATAGGGATCTTAATCCTTTGTAGCACCCCACAGCACACCCCACAGGGTCAGGTCTTGAATTGCAATATTATTAGAGAAAATGTTGTAATTTAAGACCTGGCCCTGCGCACTTCCGATTGCACTCGATGTCTCATGTCCAGGGTTGCCCCCGATATTTGCGGTTCCTGCGTTCAATGCCTCTTATGATCACATGCTGCAAAAGGCCGGATATGTCTATGCGTGGTTGGCGTGGCATGGTGGGAGCTCAGCATAGAATGTCAAAATATCAACAACGTCCCCATGGTGTCCCCTGAAGAAAAAAATATTGATACATAAGATATTGCTAAAATAATTCTTACTGAGATTGAATTGTTTATACGTCGGATAGCATCGATAGCCCCTATGGTTAAAAGCCAACCCATTAGTTGGAACCATACTGGGGAAAACTTCAACCAAAACCCTTCTGTCCCGATTACTTTAAGAGGGAAATGTTCCCCGAGAAGATCAATATTTATTTTATTCATTGGTCACCTAACGCCACAAAATCATAGGGATCGTGTCTACACTTTCCATAAAATGATATATGTACGACCCCTATGTTCTATTAAATAAAACTAGCAGGCTATTGCTATTGAAAGAAGTCCATTGCAATAGATTCATACATGGACTCTACTGCACTGGCAATAATTATCCCTGATTCGTTTTTTTTCGTACCTCTTTTTTTTGAAATAGAGGTTCCTGTTGATCTTTTTAAAATGTCTCCCTGTGCGTTAAGAAGGCGTGCCTGGTACGTAAGTTGAGCACTTACCACAACCGTCTTTGTAGTATCGGAGCCTCCTAGTGGGTAATACTGCTGCCCTGATTGGCTCACGCTAACCAAGGTTCTTTCTGGGAGGGCTTTATAAATTTTAAAAATAATATCAGCATCTTCTTTTTTGTTTACTATATTAAATTCACTGAATGAGTTTAGAAATCCATTCTCTAAAGATTTTCTCCACATCTTTATATTTAATGGTTTTAATTCCGAATGTCTGTCCCAAAAAGTATCAGGAACACTTTTATCGATTTCAAAGAATACTCTTTTATTAATTGCTGGGACATCGACATTTGGTGCCGGAGAAACTTCAGCCATGTATATATAGCGTACACCTCCACAGGCAGTAAGAATAAATAACAACAAAGTAAATAAATAGAATTTCCTCATTTTTTATACCTTTCTTTGTTTAAGTTGAATGCTTGAAAGTCTAAAGGGGTCAAGTCTGCCTTTGACTAACCTTAAGTTCTAAACAAATCTTCTTGTACAATTTTCTCGCCTTTGGGTCACTCTCCAACGCTTTTTTCATGCGCACAATGGCAGAACTGACGGTGCTATAATTCTCACAACCGATCACATTGCCAATTTCAGCAAGCGTTTTTTGACTATGTGCCCTGAGAGTATAAACAGCCAAATCCCTTGCAAGGTTGGTTGTGCCCCGCCTTGTCGTCTTTAACGCCAGTTCAGTGACCTGACATACCTTACATACGGCGTTGATCACCACAGCAGAATCGACAGATAAAACATCTCGCCCTGCAATTTCTTTATCCTGAAGGAAGAACTCGTACTTGTTTCTTATCTTCTCGATAAAACCCTCAGAGCCAAAAATCGACGGAAGATTTTTTCGTGAAAAAAATTGCTGCACCTCTTCAGAATCTTGCTTTCTCACAAAAGAGAGATAATCGCTAAAAGCTTTTTTCTTTGTTGATGCAAACATCTTCAATAATGGGGTGCGGTGCAACCACTGCCAGCCTTTCTCGTCAGCAAGATAACCGCAATGACTACACCATGTGTACGCATCCAACTCTAAAACAATACCGGCTTCGACAGGATTGCGGTGGATATAACGTAAGAGTTGCAACAAATGGCTGTCCTCTTCGACCAACACTGCTTTGTAGCGGCCACGGAACAATTGGCCGTCAGTGCTGTGTCTGCGATTATAGCGCTGGGTATAAACACCGTTAAGATGGCGCATACAACGGGAGAGATTACCATCCGGTGTCTGCACTAATAGATGATAATGGTTCGACATCAGGCAATAGGCAGACACTTTCAAGTTCCACATCTTTGAAGTATCTTGCAATACTTTCAGGAACAGGAGGAAATCCTCGTCGTCCTGATAAATGTCTTCTCGCCGCCGCCCACGATTCATCACGTGATACCAGGCACCCGGATATTCTATGCGTAAAGGTCTCGACATGGAAACAGCCTACCTCGTATTAGCCATTAGTCAACAGCAGACTTGACCCCTTTTTCCTCCCCTTCCGCTCGTTCCCGCGAGCAGTGATATGGTAAATCGCTCCTTCGTATTCCAACCGCAATTGACGCGCCATAGCCCCTCCATACGACATTGCTATTTTAGATAACGAGATTGTACTCGATGTCCCATGTCCAGGTTTGACCCCGATACTCTCAAAGTCTCTGCGATCAGCATCGGAGATAAAGATATCCCTGCGTTCAATGCCTCTTATGATCACATGCTGCAAAAGGCCGGATATATCTATGCGTGGTTGGCATGGCATGGTGGGAGTTTAGCATAGAATGTCAAAATATCAACTACGTTATATCTAACATTGTAAGCGAATTAACTCCCCGGAAATTATAAAAAAACATAGTAAAACAACAGCCTGTTTCCTGCTCCATTTTGTGTAATGGTCAACGAATGCAACGTTTACGCAAAGGAGGCATTTTATGACGCAAGCACAAGACAGGTTACAACAGTTCAGGAAGTTGCGCGAATCCATTCGCGGCTGCAAAACGACACTGGTGGTCGGGATTGATATTGCCAAGGATAAACATCATGCTTTTTTCGGCGATGCAAACGGCAGGACGCTTTGGAAAAAATTGATCTTTTACAATACCATCGAAGATTTTAAAAAGCTTCAGGCCATGGCGGATAGCCTGATGGTGAAGCACACGTTGAAAAAATGTGTCTATGGTGTCGAACCAACGGCTTCTTATCACAAACCACTGGCTGAATATTTGATTCGCAACAACGAGCAGGTTGTTTATGTCTCCAATGTTGCCGTAGCCAAAAACAGAACGTTGCTGGATGGCCGCTGGGACAAAAACGACACCAAGGATGCCGCGAATATTGCTGATCTGGTTAGTCAGGGGCGCTGCCAATTTTATGATCCCGGCGAGGATGCGATCCGTGAATTACGCAGTTTGCTCGCTTATCGGGCCAAGTTAAAAAAGCAGGAACACGGCTTGCGAATGCGCATCCGCAACAATTTACTGGCCCAGTATTTCCCGGAATTGGACAAGCAGATGCCCCAAGGCGGGCAAGATGGCCTCATTCTCGATCTCATTGCCAACGATTTCGACCCGGCACGCATTGCCGCGATGTCCTTTGACGATTTTCGCCGGGGCTACCAGATGCAAAAACGCTCCATGGCTCAAGAACGCCTGTTAGAGGCCATCTGGCAGGCCAGTCAGCTTTCCGTCGGCTGCGCCTTGCCCGACTCGGCAGCCTGGGAGGGCCGCGCACTGGTCGAACAGCTCCGTCAGGTGCGCCAGATCAAGCATGACTTGGAAAAACGACTCAAGGACGTTGCGCAAACGTTCCCGGCCTACGCCTGTCTGCTGACAATCCCCGGCTTTGGCCCCATCGTCTCAGCCATGACCCTGGCGGCCATTGGCGATGCCAATCGCTTTACCAGCCGCAAGCAGGTCCTGCGTCTGGCGGGACTGGACCTCAGCGCTTCACGAAGCGGCAAGAAAAGCGACAGCGCGATACCTGTCATCTCCAAACAAGGCAAAGCCGGATTGCGCTATGCCCTGGTGCAGGCGGCACAAATTGCCAGCTACAAAGATGCAACCATCCGTACCTATTTTACCGGCCTGCTCAAAGGGCGGGAAATGGAACGCGGCATCAAGTTAAAGATGCGGGTCAAGTTGGCGGCCAAAATGCTGATTATTGCCTGGACCCTGATGAAACGGAACCAGGCGTTTGATTCCGACTGCTTCACAAGGACGTGATTGCTCCTTAAACAGTCGGCGGCGAGAAGAGCCCGATCAAGAACGTTGAGGCAATGGACCTCGGGCGGGACAAACAAGGGCCTCTCACTGGAATCTTGAAGCTTGGATAAGGAATGCTGAGGCGGCCCTGTTCCCACTGCGGGCAGGGGATGCCGGATACTCGTAACGATGAAACTCAAGATTCGCCAAGATGTGGGACAACGCCGGTATAGACACAATGGGACAGGTGCGTGAAAAGTCAGGCTCAAGCTTTAACTAATTGATTTACTTGAGAAATATTTTTTTATTGACCGGGGTAAAATAGAATGTCCCCATGGTGTCGATCTGACGCTCCACTTTGAATATCGCCGTCGTGTAAAACGCCTCGATGTACTCTGTGTGCGATACCAGTTTCGGAAGATCTACGAAGTAGCAATCGGTGTATGAGCCATCAAGCTTGTACTTTTCAAGCAGCGCTCCTTTTGGCAACTCACCAGGCTGTACTGAATTCATAACAGCTTCTCCCGCTTTCTTGGCGTGCATGGGTGAGGTCTAACGGCTGAGATAAGCCGCGGCGGAAAGGCCTTTCGAGTTAGTAAAGAGCTTTACGAAATCCGTAGAGCGCTCGCCCGTCGGCTTGATTTTGGTGTTAGTCTTTCATGGAACTAGAAAAGTTTTAACATATATAATCAACGAAATAAGGCAAATAAGAAGAAAAATCAAATAGACATGTGTCCCTCTTTTTTGCTTTTCATACTCTCTTATAGTTTCTTTAACCTCTGTCATTCTGGTTATTTCAGCGTGCTCACCAAATTGATCGTGTAGACAACTGAACAAGTCTAATAGGTTGTCTGACAACCCCCAAATCCCGTAAATTTTCAATTCTCTAGAAGGGTTCACTGTCCTTATGTGCAACTTTGCATGTAATGAGTACGGGCTTTGACAGAGGCAATGAGTAGTAAGCCATAATTTTCGAATATTTTCTTTTTCTATAGTTAAGTTTCCCGTTTTGAATGAATTCCCAAAATAAATTACGAGCCCCTCATCTGTTATTGATAAAGGGCGCGAAAGAAATCCCTTAGAATGAAATATTCGGTTCATTTTGCTCAAGCCCAACAAGTTATTAGTCCGTTTCTTGATATCTCATTTTCGGACAAGTAAAAGGGGACAGGCTAGTTTTGTGCGTTCTCAGAGGTAAACACAAAGGAGAAATACCCGACAGTGAAACTCGCGCACTCTTGCATCTAATTTCCATCATGCTTGAATTATCGAAAAGTAGCCTGTCCCCTTTTACCCTCTTGTCCCCTTTTACCCTCTTAAAATTTCCTCTTCAATCTAACGCCGCCAGCAGGGGCTGGAGCACGCAGTGTGGAAGTCCCTCTGACTGGCTTTGTTATGCATTTTTTAGATATTCGATAAATCTTACACCATGCCCCGTAACGCTATGCCTGAGATCCTCTGCTCCGCTAGGAGTCATCATTACTTTTAGGGAGGTAAGCTTGGCTAAACGCATGTCATTGAGCTGAGATACAATCTCTTCGATATGATCAGAATCCATTTCTGGTAGGCGACGAGATAGTGTTTGACTAGGCGACCCAGTTATTGAGTTTTTAGGATTCCCTGGCGTTTCTAATAATGCCTCTAATACTCGCAAATGGTCTATTTGGACATCTTCTAGAGCTTTCAGAAATCTGAGCTGTTCATCATATCCTTCACCGGGCTCACGAATAGCGCCAAGAAGGAAAGCGCCATAAATTTTTCTTTTTACTTCGTTTCTCTCTTCTCCGACCCTTTTTAGCGCTTGCTCCAAAATATCTTCAAAATCTTCTGTGTTCACATAGTCCTCTGAAGCGTCGGATTTAAATTCCTCCAATTCGGTAGAAATTAAACCCAATACCTCATGCACTCTCTTAAGCTTTCTGCCTAAAGACATTCCGCCCAGAACATTACTGACAGGCCCGCCAATCCAAGGCACTACACTACCTACAAATGCGGCAATATCTAAAGCTGTATCGGCCTTATCTCCATTTAGAGCGGGTTTTATGTCATTATCAGTCATAGTTATTCCTTTCGCTATAGCAGTGCATAACGCCTTGCTCTGCTGCATTTTTGGAGTGGAGAATTTTGTGCTATCAAGCACAAAAGGCGCAACGGAAAAAAGTCAGCAGGAGCAATTTGTTAGGCATTAATTTCTGATTCTGCTAAGTAATAATTTAATTCAGTTAAATACTCTTGGTATTTTATTCTAAACATATCAGCAAGAGGCTTCATTTGTTCCCAATATTCGCTGTTTGCTTTGTCTGCAGACTCAACCGCTGCTTCATAGCGAGATTTATCGACACTCCCCAAAAGCTTATATTCTTTATATGCTTCTTCTTCTTCGATTACTGTAGTTTTTATTGACCCAAACTTACTTTTTATAACGGAGCGTGACTCTATTACATTGTTTGTAATATCGTGAGAAATAGACAGTATCTTTGAATCACGAGGCATGTAGATTACAAGTCTCTGGTACGCCTTAACGATTTCAGCGACAGATTTATAAACATTTTGTTGATACTCATACAGAGATTTTCCGCTGTCAAAAGGAAAATCTCCAAAATTTACAGCCATATATTCGTAATTAAACTCCGATATATCGTCATAAAATGAAATTAGGTAATTTTTACGTTCTGATATGTATGATTTGTGTGCATCTGCATTTAAAGCTATCGCAGATTTCACGGACTCTATTTTCGTTGTAATCGCTTCGATATCTTCTTTGGTAGCAAGGTTCTCGGCTTTCTTCTTTATATAATTAGGAAAAAATGACTTGACCAACAAACCAAACAAGAAGGCAATCAACGAGTATAAGACGGTAACTTCATTTATCGGCATGAATTTCGTTCCTAGTGCCTAACAAGTTATTAGTTAGTTTCTTGATATCTCATTTTCGCATCACTGAAAATGAGCACCCAAAAACGATAATATTACACGCAAAACATTAGAATCAACACAAAAACCTATAATATCAAGACAAAGCGTGTTAATTGTCTTTATGGATATCACATTCCATTCAGGATTATCAGGAAAGGGGATATCATTGATGATCACGCTGCCTAAGGCACTTTTAGACAAATTCGACTCTTGGCTGGAGCGGGAGGCCGTAGATGTTAGACGTCATGCTGAGTATCGCAGATGGTTGCTCTATTATCTCGATTTTTGTCACAAATACAGGCATGGATACCTTGATGAACTGAGCCTTGGGTTATTTACCGAAAAGCTAAAAGATAAAGGACAACAAACTTTTCAGATCAAAGAGGCGTCAGAAGTCGTTCGTTTGTATTACCGAATGGCAGGGGCAGCAAAAGATGCCCTGCCATTATCTGCCGGGGAGCCTAAAACTTCCAGCACTCAGCCTTCATCTGCCACTCAGCCTTCATCTGCCACTCAGCCTGAAGCATCGTCATGGAAGGATGAACTGACAAAGCTGAGGGAAGAGATACGGGTTCGTCATTATTCTGCAAAGACTCTTTCGAGTTACTATGGATGGGCCAGAAAATTCCAATCTTTTGTCCGGAGTAAATCACCTGCCCTGCTGGATTCCGACGATGTCAAACGGTATATGACCTGGCTGGCGATGGAAAGAGACGTCGCAGCTTCGACACAGAATCAGGCATTCAATGCTTTGTTGTTTTTTTACTGACACGTTCTGGGCAGGGAATTCGGCAAAATTGATGGTGTAGTGCGTGCCAAGCGGCGCAAATACGTACCAGTGGTACTATCCAGAGAGGAGATCGACACCGTTATCAGCAAACTTGAGCCTCCTTTTGACCTTGTTGTCAAACTGCTTTATGGCTGTGGTCTCAGGGTATCAGAGTGCCTTGATCTTCGAGTGAACGCATTCAACCTTGAGATGGGCGTACTGACGATTCATGACGGTAAAGGCGGAAAGGATCGGACGGTGCCTTTACCAGAAACTCTGGCTCCAGAAATTCGATCCCAACTGGACAGGGTTCGCTCTGTTCTCGACCAGGACTTGTTTACACAAAATTTCGCCGGAACCTTCCTGCCGCATGCACTGGAACGTAAATACCCTAACGCTTCGAAAGAATTCATCTGGCAGTGGTTTTTCCCGGCCATATTGCTGACGAAAGTTTCAGGTAAAAACGAGTACAGACGCTACCATTTGCATGAGTCGCATGTGAACAAGGCCATCAAAGCCGCATCCGCTTCCACTGCCCTGACAAAGCGAGTAACGGCGCACACATTCCGCCACAGTTTTGCCAGCCATCTTCTTCAGGCAAATTACGATATCAGGACAATACAGGAATTATTGGGGCATAGTGATGTACAGACAACAATGATCTACACACATACGGTCAAGAGTTCGACAAGAAAAGAACCTCGTAGTCCGCTGGATTTCTAAAATATATGTCTATGCCCGGATGACCGGGATACTGACAGTAATCCTTTATGGTACACTGCCCCTGTATGACGTCATGTTGTTCCAACGAGGGCAAAATATCTTGGGGAGTGACCGTTTGGGGAAAATCTTTCCTGACCTCCTAGTGCCCTGTCACTGCTAAAAATTCGTGTGTATGGCACAGTATCATGCCGTTCACACAAGGCGCGAAATCGCAGAAGTGGCCATTCCACTTTAAAATTTTGCACCGCTGAGAGAATGATGTGAGGCGAAGCCAGACCCGAAAATTTAGTAGTGATAGAGCACTAAATCCCCTTCTTATTCCCTACCCCCGTCATACGTGTTGATGGCATTCCCTGCAAAAGCAATCGATTCAACACGTTGAAATCACTTACCTCGTAAAACAAAAGGACAAAAAAATGAGCACACTATTATCGCAAGGCACAATCGGTAATGTCGCGCTGAGAAATCGAGTTGTGATGCCTCCTATGTGTATGTATCAAAGTGACGATACGGCACAGGTCAAGGATTTCCATAAAGACCACTACACAGCCAGGGCATTAGGCAGAGTTGGCCTCATCGTCGTTGAAGCCACAGGTGTTGAAGGGCGAGGGAGAATTTCGGACAATGACCTCGGCATTTGGACCGACGTACAAATGCGCACACACAAAGAACTTGTGGACGAATGCCATAAATTCGGGGCAAAAATGGCTTTGCAGATTGCCCATGCCGGTAGAAAAAGTGAGGTGAAAGCGACCATTCCCGTTGCACCAAGCGCCATCGCTTTTTCTCAGGAAGCGCCGTATAAAAAACCTGCGGCACTGACGTTGGAAGGCATTGAAAAGATAAAAGAATTGTTTGCCGATGCCGCCGTCAGAGCGCAGAACGCGGGGTATGACATCATTGAACTTCACGCCGCACACGGCTATCTATTGTGCGAGTTTCTCTCTCCTTTGACCAATCAAAGAGAAGACATCTATGGCGGCAGTTTAGAAAACAGGTGCCGAATCGTTTTGGAAACAGCAACAGCGATTAAAGAAAAGGTCGCCATTCCTTTGATGGTGAGGATCTCAGCGGATGAATGGATGGACAACGGCTGGAACATTGACGACTCCACCTATCTGTCCAAAGAGTTGGAAAAGGTCGGCGTTGCGGCGATACATGTCTCCGCTGGCGGCAATCACGAAGTTGTTGATCGGATGCCCGCGTTTGAACCGCTTTATCAATGTGAGTACGCCCAAAAGATCAAAGCGGCTGTTTCCATCCCCGTTATTGCGGTGGGCTTAATCACCACACCGCAACAGGGGGAAGAGATTCTAGAAAATGGCATATGTGACTTTGTCGCCTATGGCAGAGAGCTGTTGCGCTCCCCCAATTTTGTCTTCCACGCGGCTCAGGCTTTTGACGAAAAAAACCTCATTGAGCCGTCGTATTTAAGGGCCTATTAAAAAAGACGCTGTCAAATGCCTGGGCAATGAGGCTTTTTCTCATCCATTTGGTCTGATCTTCCCGAGGGCGTTCTCAACGAGAACGCCCGCTAAGCATTCAAAGGAATCACAAACACCGGCTGCGTTGACTTGCGCAGTACTTTTTCCGCAACGCTGCCGAGAAACGCCTGTTCAATCGCACTGCGTCCGTGTCCGCCGAGAACAATCACATCAATCGCGTTTTTTTCAGCAAAGGCGAGAATTTCCACATTGGGAACGCCGTAAATCACTTCGGTGCCGGCAAACCGTTTAAGGTCGTCTGGGAAGTTAGCCAATTCCTGTTGGGCGAACGCGTCGAGATCACTTTTCAACTCATCCTGCAAGGCTTTGAACTTGGTCTGCTCCAGTTCCTCAATCTGCTTTTCCCCTACATGGCCGGAGAAAAAACTACTGATATAGGGATCAATAGGTTGCATAACATGCAGCAGATAGATCTGGGCGTTATTCTGCCGCGCCAGCATGACGGCATGTTTAAACGCCAAGTTTGAATGGGCGGAAAAATCGGTGGCGACCAAAATTTTAGTGTAAAGCGGGAGCATAACTATTCTCCTTTTCGCAAGGGGTAACAAAGCGCTGCAAGGGGTGTTGTCAACACCCGGATCAGGCGATACCGAACAGTTCAAGGGCAACCAGAGTTAAGCTCCCCACCAGCAACCACAGCGTCACCCCCTGCAACAGCGGCCGTACCCCGACGCGCCGAAACAGCTCACGGCTCAATCCGGCGCCAATCAGAAACAAAGTCACGATCAGCAATTGTTTGGCAATACGCGCCAGCCAATGCCACTGTGTCGCAAATTGCGGCACCAGGGTGCTGATGGCTGCGGCCAGAATGAAACCGACGATAAACAAGGGAAACGCCTTCTTACCGGTGGAGCGGTTACGCCAAGAGACCACCAGCACAATCGGTGTGATCCACAATGCGCGGGACAACTTGACGGTGGTGCCAACGGCCAGGGCTTTGGCGCCATACACCGATGCAGCACCAACGACGCTGCTGGTATCGTGGATGGCCATACCGGCCCAGGTCCCGAACAGGGTCTGGTTGAGATGCAGCAGGTGACCGACCACCGGAAACAGAAACAGGGCGACGGCATTAAGGGTGAACACCGTGGCCAGAGACACGGCAATTTCATCGTCTTCGGCTTTGAGTACCGGTGCCATGGCGGCAATAGCGCTACCACCACAGATGGCGGTGCCAAACGCGACCAGTGAGGCAGTTGTCTTATCCACCTTGAACAGACGGCCAAGCAGCATGCCAAGCAGCAGGGTAAAGCAGATGCCGACCAGAGTGTAGATAATTGACTCGCGACCGGTGGTCCAAACCTCTCCCAGGCTCAATCCGAACCCAAGGCCGATAACCGACAACTGCAACAGTTTCTTGCTCGACTGGGCCGCCTGCTTCGGCCAGGGATTTCCGAGGGTCATGCTCAACACAATCCCCAGCAACAGTGCATAGGCCGCATCCATCCAGGGGAGAAAACAAAGCAGCAGGCAGAGGACAAAAATTATTTTTCGGATCAGTTCATTGTTCATAGCTCACTCCTGTCTCATCGTTTAATTCACTATAGCCCCGCCAGAGAACAAATAAAATTTCATAATAATAATGATTTTCTTCAATTTTATTGATATATAAAAACAATGGCGATGACACTTCGACAATTACAGATCTTTGCCAAAGTCGCTGAGCGGGAGAGCGTTTCGCGGGCAGCCGAAGAGATGGCCCTGACTCAATCTGCGGTGAGTATGGCATTGAGTGAACTGGAACGCTATTCAGATGCGCCCCTGTTTAACCGTCAGGGCAAACGGCTGCATCTCAATGATCGCGGTCGCCAGCTCTTGCCTCTGGTGGCCACGTTGCAGCGCCAGTATCAGGAGATCGAGATGTTTCTCGACGAATCGCTGCTCAAACCGCGCGGAATCCTTCATGTCGGTGCCAGCACCACCATCGGCAACTACCTGATGCCGGAACTGATCACGCGATTCTCCCAGAGCTACCCCGAAGCCACGGTGCTGCTGCAGGTGGGCAACGCTGCACAAATTGAAACAGGACTGGCCCGTGGTGAGCTGGATGTGGGGTTAAGCGAAGGCTTTCAGATGAATCCGGCGCTGACGGCGCGTAAATGGCGCGACGATGAGTTGGTGATCGTCACCGGTCCACAACATCCTTGGGTGACGGAAAAACAGATCGGCCCCGAGCAACTGCAACAAGCCGCCTGGATCGTGCGTGAACACGGGTCGGGAACGCGTGATGTGTTTGAGGCGGCACTGAAAGAGAAGCAGATCAGCTGCACGGTAGCAATGGAACTAGGCCATACCGAGGCGATTAAAAAAGCCGTTGAAGCGGGTGCGGGCTGCGCCTGTCTGTCGCGTATGGCGGTTCAGCGCGAACTCGATCACGGCTGGCTGGTTGAAATAGCGACCTGTCTCAACCTCAAACGGGATCTAATCCTGCTGACAAAAGAGGGAAGTTATCGCTCGATTTTGTTTCAGACGTTTTGTGACGGTCTGTTCCACCAGACGTCATGACAACTCCGGCTCCAAGCCGCCGATGAACACTAACAGACTATGGAGCTCATGGACGGGCGATCAAAATCAAGGACAGGTTTTCAAGGACTTGATTTTGTGAGCAAGACGGAAATCGCATTTTCGGCGTGCGTCGTTGAAAAATCTCCGGACCGGACGTGTTCAACATCCTGCGAAAGTGGGAACGAATCCGTTGCCGAGTAATGCTTGAACAGTACGCTTTATCCCAAGCAAACTTCAAGCATCTGCATAGGCATAAATGCCAAATCCTCAAACATCCATTGACAGATGTTATACTTAGGTCCAAATTGTTTAGATTATTAGTTTCATATCAAAAGGCTAGAAAAAGGGGTAAAAGCATGTCCATGACACCTGAAGAGATCATCAAGGATATCAACCAGCTTGTCTCACTACCGGAAGTGGTCATTCGCGCCAACCAGTTGCTCGATTCGCCAACGGCTGATGCCGAGGAGATCGGCGAGGTGATCAATCATGATCCGGCTCTTAGTGCTCAACTTCTCAAGCTGGTCAACAGTGCCTTTTATCATTTGCCCACCAAAGCTGAAACGGTTTCCCGCGCCATCACCGTGGTTGGCCTGAACGAATTGCGCTCACTGATTTTTGCCGCGACCGCGACCGAGACGTTTCAAGACCTATCCCCGGAAAGCATGGATATGAACGCCTTCTGGCACCGTAGCGTTTATTGCGGGCTAATTGCCAAAAAGCTCTCAATGGCGCTGCTCGGCGGCAGTGGTGAAACCATGTTTTTAACGGGCCTGCTGCATGATATCGGTCGTTTGATTCTCTACTCGCAACTGCCGAAGCAAGCCCAACAGATTGTCAGCGAGGCAGAAAAAAGTCAAAGCAGTCTGGCCGCAATTGAGGAGAAGGTTCTTGGCTTCAGTTCAGCCCAGCTCGGCTCGGCGCTGTTGGAAAGCTGGGAGTTGCCGCAACGGCTGTGGGAACCGATCCGTTTCCAGACATCACCGAAAAACGCCGACGACTTTCAGGAAGAGGCCACATTGCTGAAGGTGGCACGACAAATCACCAATTGCGTTGAGCCGGAACTGAAAAGCGGCCAACCGGTTCAGCTTGCCAGCCTGTCCAAAATCGCAATTCATGGCCTTGAGATCCCTCGCGCACAACTTGAGCTGCTGATCAGTGACGCCAGTGTTGAATGCTTTGATGTGTTGGCCATCGTCAATCCAAATGCCGGGATGATATTCTAAAACATCACCTCACCCACCCTACGGAGCCAAACAAAAGGCCCTGCCGGTTCAGCTTGGCAGGGCCTTTTGTTTAAAATATCAAAAATAATTTTTGAGGTTATTTGTTGGCCACCTTACCGCGAATAGCCACATTAGCCATCATTCCACCCACCAGGCAGGAATACTGGTCGGCACTTTCAAAAACTTTATCCTTGGTAACGGAATACAGGTCGATAGCTGTATTGCACTGCTCTTTATACGCCCGCTGCTGAAAGGCCATCAATGCTGAGACAAAAGCCGTCTGGCAGGCACCTTCGGCTGTTTTTCCGAATTTGCGCGCCCGTTTATTGGCGGTGTATTCACGCGAAACACGTTGTACATTACCGTGAGACTGACCTTTCATATAAAAGGAGATACCGGGATCAAGCTTATTTTTTGCAAGTTGGGAATTAAGTGCGTCCTTGACGGAGAAATACATCCATTGATCCGCAGCACAAACGGGCTGACTGAGAAGTGCCACCAAAACCAATGCCGAGAATACAAGACTAAAACGAGACAACATAACCTCCTCCATAGCTGTGAAAGTAATTGAGTCGGACACATGGTAGTTAACCACTTAATAATGAACGTTTCAACACTTTAATGGCCTCTTAAGAGCAATCCAAAGACGTATGCCGCCGTACCCATGGCTGAGTGGAAGCGTTCAGGCGCGGACACTTGCAGTCGGTTGAAAACCAGCCTGTGAAGCCCATGGACGGATTCTCAAGCCCTTGATTTTGTGAGCAAGACGGAAATCGCATTTTCGGCTTGCGTCGTTGAAAAATCCCCGAATGGGACGTTTTCAACCTCCTGCCAATGCTTGAACACACTCAATGTTGTCACCGGAGTGACCACCTGTAGGAGCAAATTATTCAGGTATTAATCCTTTTCATGATGGGAATTCGCGGCTGAAGCCGCTCTGACAATGCACAATGTCAACGATGCTGAAGGACGAGGGGGGGCATTCTCAATGAGAAACCAATCCCGTGGATGGAGGTTGTGAATTCGTCTACACAGGCGTACGGTGTAAGAAATGACCTCATCCTGTGTTTGGGAAGGAGCAGCCAATGCAACCAAGAATCAGCATGATTACTCTCGGCGTTCACGATCTTGCCGCAGCAATTGAATTCTATGAAAAAGGGTTGGGTTTTCCTCTTATGGGGCCGTCAGCCGACGTTGCATTTTTCACGTTGAATGGCACCTGGCTCGGGCTGTATGGCCGCGATGCCCTGGCGGAAGATGCCCAGGTGTCCGGCAAAGGGGATGGCTTTGAAGGATTTACGCTCGCCCATAATGTCGCATCTGAACAAGAGGTTGATGCGGTTATTGCCCAAGCCGTTGACGCCGGGGCCACGCTGGTAAAAAAACCGCAAAAGGTTTTCTGGGGCGGCTATAGTGGTTATTTTAAGGATCTTGATGGCCACCTGTGGGAGGTGGCTCATAATCCGTTATTCTGGATCGGCCCGCAAGAGGGTCAAGCCTGATGGTCCGTTTTTCCTGTTGCCCGGTGCCAGTCCAGCTGCATGACTCTGGCATGCACAGCGCCAGGGATTCATCAGCTCAACCCAACACGCCATAACAAATGCTGGAGGTCTACGGCTCATGACACAGAACAAAACAAATCCGCGAATCCTGATTCTCGGCGGCGGGTATGCCGGAGTTTCAACGGCTGTGCGTCTTGGCCGTGTCGCTGCCAACGTCGTGCTGGTCAACAAGCATTCGTATCACCACCTGACCACCCTGCTCCATCAGCCGGCCGTGGGACGCCGCGGCTACACCGATCTATCGGTCGCCCTGCGTGACGTCCTGCCCTCTTCGGTTGACTTGGTACGGGGGCGGGTCACGGCCATCCATCCCGAAGAAAAGTTTGCCAGCGTGCGAACACGGCAGGGCGAGAGGCGACTGGACTATGACTACCTGGTTATTACCTTGGGCTGGGAGCCGGAATTCTACGAGATTCCCGGCTTGAGCGAACACGCTCTTACGCTGGAGAACCTCAACACCTCGCGACTCACCAAGGACCGGATTGAAGAGGCCCTCATCGCCTTTGATGAAAACCCCGAACAAGGATGGCGCCGCTCTATCGTCATCGGTGGCGGTGGGTTGTCCGGAGTGGAACTGGCGGGAGAACTGGCTGACAGTCGTAAAAAATTTGCCACGGCATTTGATTTGCGGCCCGAGGAGATTTCAATTCATCTGGTCGATGGCGCGCCACAACTGCTCCATGGCCTCGACCCGTGGCTTTCGCAAAAGACAACCGACTACCTGACGGAAAAAGGCGTACAAATCCATTCTGCCACGCGAATTGCACAGGTGAAAGATCGCGCCGTCGTGTTCGAGAACGGTGACACGCTTGACGCCGGCACGGTCATCTGGACCGGCGGTGTCCGGGCCAACCCTCTTGTGGAGCAATCCGGGTTCAGCGTCAACCATCAAGGCCGCGCCGAAGTCGACGATGGTTTACGCTGCAAAGCCTATCCAGAAGTGTTTATCCTCGGCGACTGTGCCTTGATTAAAGATCAGTCCGGACAACCGTTGCCGCCGACGGCTCAGCTCGCCGTTCAACAAGGGGTTTGGACGTCGCGCAATCTGCGCCGGGTGTTGCAGGGAAAAACATGTCTCCCCTACAAGCCGGTGACCCGCGGCATTGTCCTGAGCATCGGTCGTCGCTATGCCTTGGGCGTGGTGAACGGTCATCGGATTTCCGGCGCACCGGCCGGAATGCTCAAAGACGCCATCGCCTACAAATATCTCCTCTCCATCGGCGGACCGTTGCTGGCGTTAAAAAAATGGTGGAGCTGGGCAGCCTATGCCGCGGCCATGCGCCGAAGCTAGAAAACTCAGACGCAGTCACGCCGAAATGGCGGATGGGCAAAAACACACAAGGCCCCGCCGGATAAAATCCGCGGGGCCTTGTGTAGCACTCTATCGGCAGAAAAGCCTATTCGCCGCGTAGCTTCTTGCGCAGCAGTTCGTTGACCATGCCGGGGTTGGCCTTGCCTTTGCTGGCCTTCATGATCTGGCCGACAAAAAAGCCGAGCAGCTTGTCTTTGCCTTCGCTGAACTCCTGGGCCTGGGCCGGGTTGGCGGCAATGACATCATCGACCATCTTTTCGATGGCGCCGGTGTCGGTGACCTGCTTGAGCCCTTTTTCGTCAATGACGGTATCGGCATCTTTGCCCGTGGTCCACATTTCGTCGAACACGGTCTTGGCGATCTTGCCGGAGATGGTTTTATCGTCAATCCGCTTGAGGATGCCGACCAGCAGTTCCGGCGTCACCGGAATGTCCGCCACGCTCAGGCCTTCGTCGTTGCGACGGCGCTGGACATCGCCCATCACCCAGTTGGCGCAGGCTTTGGCGTCTTTGTGCAGTTGGGCGCAGGCATCGAAATACTCGGCCAGGGCGCGCTCAGCGGTGAGGATTTCCGTATCGCGTTCAGGCAGGCCGTATTGCTCGGCAAAGCGCGCTTTCTTGGCTTCGGGCAGCTCAGGCAAACCTTCGCGGACATCACTCACCCACTCATCGCTGATGATCAACGGCACCAGGTCGGGATCGGGGAAGTAACGGTAGTCGTGGGCTTCTTCCTTGCCACGCATGGACCGGGTCAGTCCGCTGTTACTGTCAAACAGACGGGTCTCCTGAACCACAGTGCCGCCGTCTTCGACCAGCTCGATCTGGCGGTCGATTTCATACTCGATAGCTTCTTTGATGAAGCGGAACGAGTTGATGTTCTTCAGCTCGGCACGCGTACCAAACTCGGCTTGCCCCCAGGGACGGACCGACACGTTGGCATCGCAGCGGAACGAGCCTTCTTCAAGGTTGCCGTCACAGATACCGAGGTACATGACAATCTGGTGCAGTTTCTTCAGATAGGCAATCGCCTCATCGGAGCTGCGCATGTCCGGTTCGGACACCACTTCGAGCAGCGGCGTGCAGGCACGGTTGAGGTCAACGCGTGATCCGGCCCCGACATCGTCACTGTGCAACAGCTTACCGGCATCTTCTTCCATGTGGATGCGGGTGATGCCGATCTTCTGCGCCTCGCGATGGTCGCTTTCAATATCCAGATGACCGTGTTCACAGATGGGCAGCTCAAACTGGGAGATCTGGTAGCCTTTGGGCAAATCGGGGTAGAAGTAGTTCTTCCGGGCAAAAATCGACCGCGGCGAAATCTGGCAGTTGGTGGCCAAACCGGCCTTGATGGCGTTTTCCACCACCTGACGGTTGAGTACCGGCAGCGCTCCGGGCAGACCGAGGCACACTGGGCAGGTCTGCGAGTTAGGCTGGTTGCCGAACTGCGTGGAACAGCCACAGAAAATCTTGGTTTTGGTAGTCAACTGGACATGCACTTCCAGTCCGATGACAACTTCGTATTTATCTCTCATATCGCTCACAACCTTTCTGCATCACGTCACTGCCGGATGCAGGGAGCCGGTCGGCTCGATGTTATCAATTAAAGTTCAGGACCCTGTGTGTGCCAGGCGGTGGCCTGCTCGTAGGCATAGGCGGTCTGCAACAGCTCCGCTTCACCAAACGGCTTGCCGAGCAGTTGCACGCCAATGGGCAGCCCTTGCGCGGTGCGCCCGCACGGCAGACTCAATCCGCAGATCCCGGCCAGGTTGGTGGAGATGGTGAAAATATCGGACAGGTACATGGTTAACGGATCAGCCATTTTTTCACCAAGCTTAAACGCTGCGGTCGGTGCCACCGGGGTCAGGATGCAGTCCACCTGCTCAAAAGCGTCGAGGAAATCCTGACGGATCAGCGAACGCACTTTTTGAGCCTTGAGGTAATAAGCATCGTAGTAGCCGGAAGAGAGCGCATAGGTGCCGAGCATAATGCGCCGTTTAACCTCGTCGCCAAAGCCCTGCGAGCGGGTCTGCATGTACATGTCGATGAGGCCGTTGCCTTCGTCGACACGCTCACCGAAACGCACGCCGTCGTAGCGGGCCAGGTTACTTGAGGCTTCAGCCGTGGCCACCACGTAGTAACAGGCCACCGCGTACTTGGTGTGGGGCAGGCTGACTTCGACGATTTCAGCGCCGAGCTTGCGGTAGGTCTCCACCGCAGCGTCAATGGCCTGCTTGACTTCAGCATCAAGGCCGTCGATGAAATATTCCTTGGGCAAGCCGATCTTTTTGCCGGCCACGCCCTGCTCGAGATTCTCCAGGTAATCAGGTACCGGCATATCAACCGAGGTGGAATCGGCCGGATCATAACCAGCCACAGCGCCGAGCATGATGGCGCAGTCGCGCACGTCGCGAGTCATCGGACCAACCTGATCCAGCGACGAGGCGTAGGCGATCACTCCATAGCGCGATACCCGGCCGTAGCTGGGCTTCAGCCCGACCACACCGCAATGGGAGGCGGGCATACGGATCGAACCGCCGGTGTCGGTACCGAGGGTCGCCACGGCCTGACGTGCCGCCACGGCAACGGCCGAACCACCGGAAGAACCACCAGGAACACAATCGAGGTTCCATGGATTGCGTACCGGGCCATAGCCGCTGTTCTCGTTGGAACTGCCCATGGCGAATTCGTCCATGTTGAGTTTGCCGACGATCACCGCACCCTGCTCCTTGAGCTTGCGAACCGCCGTGCCATCGTAGGGCGGGCAGTAATCACCGAGAATTTTTGACGCGCAGGTGGTGCGCAAGCCTTCGGTGATGAAGATATCTTTCAAGGCTACGGGAATGCCGGTGAGCGGCTGCACGTTACCGGCTGCACGTTGGGCATCGGCCTGGCGGGCCGCTTCAAGAGCTTCGTCGTCACACACGGTAATAAACGCATTCAACCGTTCGTCGGTGTCTTTAATCCGTTGCAGAAACGCCTCGGTCAGCTCCACAGAAGTCAGGGAGCCGTCCGCCATGCGTTGTTGCATGTCATGGATGGTCAGGTCTGTCAGTTGCATAGTCACTCCACATCGTGACCGTTGCCGGTCATCGTTTGATCCATATTCTGCTTATTCAATAACCTTGGGGACGCCGAAGCAGCCGTCATCCGGGTTCGGGGCATTGGCCAGCGCTTTGTCCGTGCCCAGAGACGCAGTAACCTCATCGGCACGGAACGCATTTTCCAGCGGAACCGCATGGGCCATGGGAATAATGTCGTCGGTGTCCAGCTCGTTAAGCTGTTCCACATAGCCGAGAATGGCATCCATTTCGCCGGTCAGCCGATCCAGCTCGTCATCCGCCAGGGCCAGACGTGCCAGCCGGGCCACGTTTTCCACTTCGCTACGGGTGATTTTCATTGGTCTTCCTCCGATAAATAATTGAAAATGGCCGATTGTCTGCGGCCATGATGGTCTTTAAGCGACCCGAAAAAATAACATGAACGCTCCGTTGATTCAATCAATTGCTGCCAAAAGCAGCCATCCGGACCCCAGTGAGGCCGGTTCATCCACAACGCACTGAACCCGTGCCAGAGTACCGCAAAACGCATCTTAGCCAAAACGGGCTGAAAAACACGCAAAAAGCGACCTATCTGGTTAAAATGATTGACACATACGTCAATTGGTGACAATTTCATAAGCCGCTGTTCATCGATTTACGCGCAGCGGGTCACGCCTGCCATGCCCTGTGCCTGCTGTCGCCATCTCTTTTTGTGGAGGTTATACTATGCACCGTTTTCGTTTTGCCTTTATGTTACTGGCTATTGTTCTGATCTCGGGTTGTGGCGGCGGACGCCTTGCGACTCAGGATCCAACCATTGAGTCGGTGGCAATTGTCTCTTTTACCGTGAATAATTACGGCTTTTTCGGCCAGGGACCCATCAATCAGCAGCTCATCAACGACAATATCAACAGCATGTTGAATGATACCGAGCAGATCCTCGCCAAACGCTGGTCCATCAAACCGGTCAAGAGCTTCATTGATAATCCCGAGTATCAGACCCTGACCGTAGCCAATGCCAAACGTGGCTTGTCTTCACCAATAATCGACAACTGCACCATGCCGATCTGCTCCGACAACCGCAATGCCATCGTTAAAGGGATTCTGACCACGGATCAGGCCAAACAACTGTGTGCATCCCTTGAGGTGGATGCCGTACTGATGGTTTATTCGGAATGGACAATTGACACGGGGAAATTTGTGCCAACGGTCAAAGCCCTGACCAAAAACTGCTTTTCCATGTACGACAAAAACGGCACCCGACTGCCTTACATGCGTAAAGATCTGCGTGGTGAGCGGGTGATCGGCGGTCCCTTTGCCGGAGTCCACATCAACGAGGGCACCATTGATCAGTGGGTGACAGCTTACCACAAAAGTGTCACGGCTCTGTTTCAGCGTTAAGCAAAATACTGCTCATGCACTCTGCGCAACAGCGCGTCCCAGACCATTGCCGCTTGTCACGACAGCCGTTGTGAAGCATGGACAGGCCGTGATATGATCGCACGCTAAACCAAAAAACGAGGCGACAAAGGAAATTCCTCTGTCGCCTCGTTTCTTAATTTTTCCACCTGGCAACATCCGGCCAGATCAATATTCTTCAAACTCACGATCCAGTGCGTCTTTTCCTGTTGCCATATCAAGCATTAATCCACCAGCCTCTTTTTGCGTCGGCTCGGCTTTTCGTGTCGGCATTACCTCCTTCAATGCTGGAGCCTTGGGCGAAACCGTTGGACTGACCAGGCGCTTTGTTGCGCTGGAATCGAGCTTAAAGAATGCAATAGACCCCTGTAATTGAGCCGCCTGGGCGTTGAGTTCCTCAGAAGTGGAAGCCATCTCTTCGGCAGCGGCCGCATTTTGCTGAATGACCTGATCAAGCTGCTGAATCGCCTTATTGACCTGATCGGCACCGGCATCCTGTTCTTTGCTGGCCGCAGCAATCTCCTGGACCAGTTCTGCCGTGCGTTGAATATCAGGGACCATCTTAGCCAACATGTCTCCTGCATTTTCCGCCACCTCAACACTGCTGGAGGAAAGGTCGCTTATTTCTGCCGCAGCACTTTGGCTGCGTTCGGCCAGCTTACGCACTTCGGAAGCAACCACGGCAAACCCTTTGCCATGTTCACCGGCGCGAGCAGCTTCAATCGCAGCGTTAAGGGCCAGCAGGTTGGTCTGTCGGGCGATTTCCTCAATGATGGAAATCTTCTCGGCGATATCTTTCATCGCCTTGACGGTTTCCACAACGGCCTCACCACCGCTTTGGGCATCCTGAGAGGATTTAAGGGCAATTTTCTCGGTCTGCATAGCGTTATCAGCATTCTGTTTAATATTGGCGGCCATCTGTTCCATGGATGAAGAGGCTTCTTCAGCCGCAGCAGCCTGCTCGGTGGCCCCCTGACTCATCTCCTCAGAACTGGCCGACAGCTCCTGACTGCCGGAGGCCACATTATTGGAGGCGGCGCGCACATCACCGACAATGGCTTTAAGCTGTTCGATCATCTCGTTGAGTGCCTTGGCAAGTTGTCCAACTTCATCTTTTTGGACAATATCCAGCGTCCTTGTCAGATCGCCTTTTGATAAGGCTTTGGCAAAATCCACCCCTTGCAGGATTGGTCGCGTTATTGCCCGTGTGATAAGAATGGCAATGAGGAGTGCCAAAATCAGCGCGCCACTGCCGCAACCAAGAGCCATTTTCGAACGTGCGGCAATGTCTGTCACCACAACCTCTTCCTGCCTGTCCGATTCAGCCTCCATTTTCTTTAACAGATTCTCGACCAGTGGCTCAATCTGATGGATGGCGGTGCGCATTATTTCAGCCTCTTCCGCAACTGCGGCTTTCGCCTCCACAAGTGCCTGGAAGGTGTTCTGATATAGTTTGACATTGGCGATTTCCTTCGTCTTGACGGTCTCATCTGCATCTGTCGCGTTGATTGCATCAATAAAAATCGGAATATCGGCGGCAATCGCAGCAACATATTTATCCGCACCGCGCAGGAGGTAATCTTTTTCATTTTTACGCAGCGTCAGGTAAAGAGCCTGAAGGGCGGGATTGTTCAATTCTTCAGTCGTTTCCTCCACAGAATGTGCCGCAGCTCTAAATTTTTCCTGCAAACCGCTTTTCTCATCCAAGCCCATCAAAACCCACCGATCAACAAGTTCAAAGAAGGCATTGCGGTAACTGGCAATCGCTTGATCAATTTTGTCCACGTCCTCTATGGTTTTGGTATTCCCCAACTCCTTCTGAAGTTTTTTCAGGCTGGATGTTTCCTCAACCATCTGCGCAAGAATTTTATCGACTTTCTCTTTGTACGTGATGTCTTTGCGCAACAGAAAGTCTTTTTCCGCTCGGAGTGAATTCAACATCAATCGATCAATATTTAACGTGGTTGTTTTCGACTTCTCAACATAGTGCAGAATTCGATCATAACTTTTCTGGCTATAACTCAGGGTAATCTGATAGACGCCAAGGGAGATCAAGAACAGAACAGACACACAAAAAAAACCTCCCCCGATCTTCACACCCAGCTTTAAATTTTTAAACATCTCTGCCTCCACATCTTCTATAGAGTGACGTACTCTGTGCCGAATTCGGTTTAATCAACCGCCTGAATCAACGAGATCTCATCCGCCGAAAACACCTTGTCAATGTCAAGGAGGATAATAAACTCCTCATTGTGCTTTCCCATGCCCTGTATAAACGCAGTATCAAGATTGGTACCGATACGTGGTGGCGGTTCAATCTGACCAGGATCAATCTCAAGCACTTCTTGCACCGAATCAACCAGGGCACCAAGTATGCTCGGCTCACCATCCATCTCCACCTCAGTAATAATAATGCACGTATTCACTGTGGTTTCAGTCTCACTCATGCTGAACTTAATCCGCATGTCGACCACAGGGACCACATTGCCGCGAAGATTGATTACACCGCGCATAAAAACAGGCGTCTGCGGCACTTTCGTAACATCGCTAAAATCGAGGACCTCTCGTACTTTGGCGATCCCCAAAGCAAAGACCTCGTCATCGAGCTTAAAGGTCAAATACTGATTAATCTGTCCAAGATCGTCTGCATCCATTAACGCTCTCCTTTCTTTTTCCAAGCCAATGGTCTTCTCTGGCCACACAGTTGCCCTAAAAAGCTTTACTGCCGACAACAAAACGACTGTTCATTTTCCACATCACAAAAGATGTCGTTCAATCGTTTCCTCATTTTCTATTTGTCGTTATGTCGATCCATTGTGGTTCGAGCAACCTGAGAAACCGCAAAAGACAACACAAAATTAAAACAAGGCAATATTTCTGACGAAAAGCAAAAATTTAATTTATTACAATATTCACATAAGATATCAATCCAGCCAAGTGCAGGTAAACAGGGAGACGTCGCAACAAAAACGGCAGACTCCTGTCAGTTCAATCAGTTGACTGTGTCAAAAAATAAAAACAACTTGTCATAAAACTTGACCAGATACCTTAAAAAGTCAAATATTCTAACAGTAAGCTTACAAAACTTATTAATATGCACATTTTTCAGCAGATTAGAAGGTTAACCATAACAAATAATACAACAGGTCCCAGCCCTTGCCCGACAAAGGTTATTTCTCCATGACAGCCTTTAGCATATAAAAAGGACAGCAAGCGACGTCTTCCCCCCTAACAGGCGGTTGAAAAACAGCCTGTGGAGCCCATGGACGGGCGACCAAAATCAAGGACAGGTTTCCAAGTCCTTGATTTTGCAAGCGAGACAGAAATCGCATTTTCGGTTTGCGTCATTGAAAAGGCCCTGGGTGGGGCTTTTTCAACATCCTGCTCAATGCCTCAAGCAAAAAAAAGAGGTGTTGCCCATCGGCAACACCTCTTTTCCTCATCAATGAACTACCCCGCCGCAAGCAGCGGGGTATCAACAGCCTGCAATCTTTGCTCAATCACGCAGTGAACTGCGGGATATTGAACCCAAATTGCGAATAAAAGTACAGACAGAGTTACAACCCGCGCAGCTCCACCTGTTGAACATGCCTCCGGGCCACGTCAGCATAGCCATGCAACACCTGAGGAGAAAACGCCCCACATTGCTGCATGGTTTCATCCATGGCATGCTCGGCAACATATTGTTGTAAAATCCAGCGCTGTCCGCCGTCAAGCAGCTTGGCCATATTCCGAATATCTTTTTCTTCGACCAACCCCGGAACACAGGTGGTGCGAAACTCATAACCAACTTCGCCACCCAACAACAGATCGACACTTTTTTTCAATTCACCCAACGCGACCGGCCGGTGATGCAGCTCACCATAGCGCTCCGGCGAGGTTTTAACGTCGAGGGCCACATAATCGAGCAACTGCTGATCCATCAGCTGTGCCATCACGTCGGGTCGCAGACCGTTGGTATCGAGTTTAACCGCCAGACCCAATCGTTTAATCTGCATCAAGGTTGACGCCAGAGTTGGAGCCAGGGTCGGCTCGCCACCAGAGATGACCACACCATCGATAAAGCCAACACGTTGCTGCAATGCGTCGAGCAACGCTTCCACTGGCATATCAGGATATTGATCAAAGTCATCGATCAGGGTGGAGTTGTGACAAAAACCGCAGCTCAAATTGCACCCGCCGTAAAACACCAGCGAGGCAATCCGACCTGGAAAATCTAGAACACTGGTGCCCTGGAAACCTTTAATACCCACGAAAATTACTTCTCGCTGCTTTGCACCGCGTATTCACGACGCTGGTTAAACTCTTCCTGCTTGCCCTTGTTCCACTGCTGGACAGGACGAAAGAAACCACAGACACGAGAGTACACTTCCGTTTTCTGCTGACATTTGCTGGACATGAAACCTCCTTGTTGACGTGAGTCGGATTACGCCGCCTGATCGTTATGGTCGTGCGGGCATGAAAAATGTTCACCGGCGATGTAGCCATGCACCGGACAGATTGTAAACGTCGGACTGAGAGTGAAATACGGCAGATGAAAGTTTTCGGCGATGCGCTTGACCAACAACCGGGCGCTACGCCAATCATCAAGCCGTTCCCCGAGGAAACCGTGAAACACCGTACCACCGGTGTAACGGGTCTGCAGACCATCCTGATGTTGCAGAGCTTCGAAAATATCGTCCGTGGTTCCAACAGGCAGCTGAGTCGAGTTGGTGTAATAGGGCTGCTCTGTTCCTGCGGTAAAAATATCTGGGAACTGCGTCTTATCACGCTGCGCCAACCGGAAGCTGGTTCCCTCGGCCGGTGTGGCTTCAAGATTGTAAAGTTGGCCAGTCTCTTGCTGGAACGCCTCAAGCTGCTTGCGCATGAATTCGAGGGTCTCTTCGGCGAACTGCGCCCCCTCAGGTTGATCGATGCCACAACCGATGAGATTTTGTGCCGCCTCGTTCATGCCGATCAGACCAATGGTCGAAAAGTGGTTATCCCAATAACGACCGCTACGCTCACGGATGGCACTGAGGTAATAGCGACTGTAGGGATACAGCCCCTCTTCGGTAAAGCGCTCCAACTGCTTGCGTTTGATATCCAAGGACTCAGCGGCCAGTTTCATCAGATCGGAGATTCGTTCGAAAAAGCTCTGTTTATCATCCGCCACATAGGCAGCACGCGGTAGATTAAGTGTTACGACACCGGTAGAACCGGTCAGCGGATTGGAACCAAACAGACCGCCGCCACGGCGCCGCAGCTCGCGGTTATCTAGGCGCAAACGACAGCACATGGAACGGGCATCCTCCGGATCCATGTCGGAATTGATGAAATTGCTGAAATAGGGGGTCCCGTATTTGGCGGTCATCTCCCAGACACTCTGCAAACGGTCGCTCTCCCAATCAAGATCGGCGGTAATGTTATAGGTGGGGATTGGGAAGGTAAAAATACGCCCTGAAGCATCCCCTTCCATCATCACCTCGCAAAAGGCACGGTTGAACAGATCCATCTCATGCTGAAACTCGCCATAGGTCTCCTGCTGCAACGCGCCACCAATGATCACCCCTTCGTGGGCCATATTACGTGGCGGCGTCAAGTCGAGCGTGATGTTGGTGAACGGTGTCTGGAAGCCGACACGCGTCGGCACGTTCATGTTGAAGATAAACTCCTGGATCGATTGACGCACGTCTTCATAACTGAGATTGTCGTAGCGGATAAACGGTGCCAGCAAGGTATCAAAACTGGCAAACGCCTGAGCACCGGCCGCCTCACCCTGCAAGGTATAGAAAAAGTTGACCGCCTGGCCAAGTGCAGTGCGAAAATGCTTGGCCGGACCACTTTGGACCTTACCGTAGGCACCCGTGAAGCCCTGCATCAGCAGGTCTTTCAGATCCCAGCCACAGCAGTACACAGACAACATGCCGAGATCGTGGATATGAAAATCGCCTTGTTTGTGGGCTGCGGAAATCCGCTCGGGATAAATTTTATTCAACCAGTAGTTGCTGGTAATATTGGAGGCAATGTGGTTATTAAGCCCTTGCAGGGAGTAGCCCATATTGGCATTTTCCTTGACACGCCAATCCTCCTGAGTCAGGTAGGAGTCAATCGCGTCAATGGATTCCTGCATGAACGATTTAGTCGCTCTGAGCTGTTCGTGCTGACGGCGATAAAGAATATACGCTTTTGCCGTCTGAGCATGGCCACTTTCGATGAGCTGCTTTTCAACCAAGTCCTGCACATTCTCCACGGTAGGCGCCCGGCCATCTTTGTAGATAATCTCGAGAATCCCGACCACCTGGCGGGTGATCTCTTCAGCTTTGGCCATGTCCTGACCACCAACTGCACGAACCGCCTTCTTGATGGCTTCAGAGATTTTTCCCTCCTCAAAAACCACCAGCCTCCCGTCCCGCTTGCGAATGTATTCCAGCACCACTCTCTCCTTTGAATACGTGAAACTCAACGAAGAAAAAATTAACATAGCACGATCTGACGAGACAAGAGAAAACACTAGATGTAGAGATTAATTCCAAATAGACCTACAACATGTTGTTCATTAACCTGTGAGCAACACTGTGGATAAAGTGGGAAAACCAGCAAATTTGCACAAAAAAATACCGGGACAAATAGCCCCGGCACACGACAACAGATAAAAATTAATGGTGATTTTTGGCGAGGCAGAACCCGGAATGCCGGCACCTGTCCAATGCGTCATTCCGGGCGAGCGACCTCAAGGTTTTATACCCTGCATCACATCACATGATCATTAGGCCGTGCCGCTCCTTTCCTCGCCTCGTTGCGGGAAAACAGCCCCCGGAGGACTCCAATCGTCAAAACGATCCCGGGGATAAGTTGGGAGACAATAAACAGTGCCAAAAAACCGATAAAAAACCAGACCAGCAGACCAGCATCCCCCCCAGAAGCCATAGAGCCCGCATAAGTCGGCGTTGCAGAGACTGCAAACAATACCAGCATCAAAACACCTCTCATCGTCACCTCCTGCATCATGCAACGACCTGAACAATCAGATCACATGACGTTGATCAACTGCAGGTTAGATGCCAAAGGGAGAAAAAGGACACAAGAGTGCGATATTACGTATACAGCATACTGCCATCCCATCTGGCCCAGGGCTCATAATCTGCCAAGTGTATAAAAACACTATGCAGTTCAACAACGACAATTGAGGATTAATGCAAACAGCATCCTGTTAACTCTGTGGTTTATCGACTATTTTTTTTACTGCGCGTATGTATATCTTTAATATACACAGATATTATCTTTAAAAAACAGCATGTTAGGAAGAAACAAACCCATCCATCGTGTATACTGGACATATGGTAAAATCAGAGCCGCAGGAGGGACTATGGAAGAACAACGCTTTGATGAACAACTCAAACAGATTCGCCACAAACGCATGCAGTTGTGGGCGGTTTTTATCAGCTATCTACCGGTGATCGGCATCACATTATCTACGTCGGAAGGAAATTTCGCCCCGGCAGTGGTGTGCATCATATGGATTATTCTGGCAGCGATCGGCGGGATGCGTGTCAGTTTCAGCCGCTGCCCACGGTGTGGCAACCTGTTTCACATGCGCGGCGCCGGCACCTCATGGGGACGCCGCTGTCGTCATTGTCAGTTATCGCTCTGACACAGGTTGGAGCGAAGAAGGACGACGGAAAGGCCGCGGTTAGGAACCTTGATCTCCTGTGCCGTCATCGGCTTCAGGATCAAGGCTGCGTGACAGCTTGCCCATAATGGTTCGCTCTCGGCGAATGGCATCTGCGGTATAACTCCAGATGCTGTAATATTCCAGGCCGAGAATCGCCAAACCGGCAACCAGCACAGCTACGACATTGACACGCAAGGCATTGGAGAAGAGATAGAAGATATAAAAGCCGCTTAAATAGCCGACATGGGACCAGCCCCGGTACACTTCGGTGCGATCCGACAAACGCGACAGGGTAAGAATCAACGCAGAAAAACTGTAAACCGCAAGGGCGATATTGATCATCTTAGGAGAGGGCGGCTTGCCAAGAAATTCGCGCATGGACAGCGACAGATGGCTGAGGATGTTGACATCCTGCAGAAACACAGCAACCAGACTAATGAGGATAAACGCCAGCAAGCCCCACAATCCTTGTCGGGACAAACGGTGCAAAGAGTCAATATGCGCCTGAATGCGTGCCAGTCGCTGTTGCGAGCTGCGCAGCGCTGAAGCGTCTTCGTCCGATTGCGGCTTACGCCAGAAAGCCATCCAGTCTCTCCAGAACGAGTCATCTCACAACGCCGGCCCCCGCTGGCGTCACCACCGTACCTGTTGCACCGGTCGGCTCAGCTACCCCAATTCATGCTTTTTCACCTTCTCAGCCAGTTCTTTGACCGTGTCTGCAATATATTCTAATTCGTAACTGTCTTCAAGTTCCGCATCGACATAAATACCACGACGCAACTGTTTCACATAGGCAACCAGACGATTGATGGGCACCAGAACATTTTTCTGCAAAATAGCGGCAATCAGTCCGATGGACAGCAGCACCACCATAAACCAAAATCCCACCAGCACATTAACAACACTGTCCATCCCTTTTTCGAAACTGCGCTGCGACATGGCCACATCGACCGTACCGAGCAAAGATTTATCCTGATTGCCGGGATGGCAGGTGGCGGTGACACACCCGTCCTGACGGGGAATCGGATAGGTCAGGCCAATGATATTCTGATCCTGATCATCGGCAAAAAAGCGCACCCGTTCGATCCGACCACCGCCATCCGGCACAGCACTTACGCCATCAGGACTATGGCAGACATTACAGCTCTCGGCCTTGCGGTCAACCAGATGGCCCACCTCATCATCATTACTGGAAAAACGGATCACACCCTTTTTATCAAAAATACGTAGATGGACCATGCCGGGGTTGCTGCCGATGTTTTTCACCGTATAGTTTAACGCAGCATGGTCATTTTTAAGCATGTCGTAGCCGGTTGACCGGGCAACAGTCTTGGCCATACCGGCGACACGCTTGACCTCCCCTTCCATCATCAGATCATGGATGTAGGTATAGAGCAGGATAAAGCATACCGTGATAAACGCTGCCATAATGACGGCAACCGGGACAATTGTTCGGGTAGTGATCCGTCTGGACATAATATCGTTCCTTAAAAAAGCAGCGAGGCGGTGAAATCGCCCCGCTGCACTCCATTGCAGGCCGGTACAACTTTAATGGTCGGAGTGATGCTCTTCCCAGCCCGTCCACATCGGTTTGAAGTGGGCAAAAGGCGTGTGGCCTAATGTTGCCAGATAAAAATGTGTCGGCAAGAAGGCCCCCAGTGCACACGCCAGCAGGAAGTGAATTCCGGCCACGACACGCACACCACCAAATAAAACAACCAATTCACGCAGCGGTTCCAGGTTCATCAGAATCGCTCCGGTGATGATCACCAACGGCACCAGAACCATCATAATCACCACATACGCCCCTTTTTGCATGGGATTAAACTTGTTGGTCGGGCTCTCCTCATGGGGATTGGACTTGGTGCCGGTGAAGTAATAAAAGAAATAGTACAGTGCCTGACGAATCACGCCACTCTTAATATCGTCTGTGGTTGGCACGTACAGCTTGGTCAACATTTTCGCGATAACACCATAATAGAACAGCCACAGTGCGAAAGACAGGGCGACAACGATGCCGGCGGTATGATGGAGACGGATCGCCGCCTTATAAGTGCCAAAGATATTGATATACTCAGGAAAACGGATTTGCGCGCCGGTCACGCACAGCGTGACGATGCCAAGAGCATTCAGCCAGTGCCAGATCCGTACCGGTGTCGGAGTCAGATAAATTCGTTCTTGCATTTCCATTTTAATGCTCCTTCTTTCTGTTCTTGCGGGTCAAAAAGCGCAGAGTTCCGTGACCGATAGGCATGGCAAATCCGCCCAGAAGAATCAACAGGCCGACAATGTTCAACACTTTACTGCGGGTTGACCCAACCATATAGAAATCCGGGGTACCAAACAGTGCATCAAGCGTCGCCCCCTGTTCCATGGGAACACGTTGATAGCTGCCATCTTCAGCCGGGAAAGCGGCATAACTGTGCTGCATGGCTTCGGGACCGGCAGCATGGCAGTAGGTGCAATCCCAACGATTGTCCATGGTGGTAAAATTGTGCTCTACGGTTTCCGGCGTCATCATCGCCCACAACCGCAGGCCGGATTTCTCACCGTTTTTGTAGAACGTGGACAACTCGTCCAGGGAGACTTCACCATTTTCATCGATATCCAGCAGTGAACTGACCGGCGCCCCTTCGGTGCGCTCCGCGAGTTGCTGATAGTCGAGCAGCTCATAATCAGCATAAGCGCGATTACCTTGGCGCTGGGTGACATAAAGCGTAATAACAAACTTCTCCGAAGAGCTGTGGCAGGATACACAAGGCACCGAGCGGATATGGACATCCGCCTGCGGCAGCCAACGGGCATGGGTCTCTTCCACTTCGGTAGATCCATGGCAATCCTGGCAGGATTCGTTCATCTGAACACCGGAAAGACTAACGGGAGCCAATGCCTGATGAGCATTGTGACAGTCACGACATTCGGCATTCTCTGCATGAACGCTGGAGTTATAGGTCTCGGTGACCTCATCATGACAATCTGCACAGGTTGCCACCAATTCAGCTTCTACACCATCGTCGGGATGCTCTTCGCCCACTTCATGGCACGCAGCACACCCCTCTTCCGCATGAGCTGTTTTGGCAAACAACTCACCGGCAATCACATAGTCCTCGCCAACCTCATCGACCTCAGTATGGCAACCCAGGCAATCCTCGGTTTCCATGGCCCATACAGTCTGGCTCATCATTAGAGCAACCAGAATGGCCGCATAACACAACAATAATCGTTTCATTTGTACCGACGCTCCTTCCTCGAACTTTAGCCAACTACATCACATTGAATCGTTTGTCCGGGTTATCCCGGACTGCGGTTTGCACACGACACCATCGTCGTTTGCCTATTTGATTAGCAAGGAGTGTTCCATCAAGAAACAAAATCGTAATAATCATTTATTTACAGAGACTTAAAAGAAACACCCTTGCACCAAAATTGGAAACTGTATACAATTTCCATACAGTCTGAAAGACTTGATTGTGTCACAAAGCACTGTAAAACAGGGAGCTAGCGGCTCCCCTACACAGTCAACTCACTGTATAGATTTTCTATGCAGTGCATTTTTCCAAAATTCAGTCCTGGCCACCCCACACCCTCCTGCCTGGCCAGATTCGCCCTGAAGGCCGTAAAATCGGGCCTCTAGGCGCGGTGAAGCTTGACAATATCCGGCAGGTGGGATAGAACCTAAGGTGCTTTACACCACCCGCTTACAAGCCGCCAGGAGGAGTTCATATCTATGTCCCAGCCGCGCATTTTAGTCGTCGATGACGAAGCCGTTATCCGGGAAGCCGTTAAACGGATTCTTGAACAGGAAGGCTACGAGGTTATCACTGCGACCAGCGGCCATACGGCGCTTGAAAAAGTTCAGATCGATGATTTTACCGTTGTCATCAGCGATTTAAAAATGCCCGGCATGGGTGGCATGGAAGTGCTCAAATCCATCAAGATTCTGCAACCAGACGTCCCGGTGATCATCATCACTGGCTACGCTACCGTAGAAACGGCCGTCGACGCCATTAAAAACGGTGCCTTTGATTATCTGTCCAAACCGTTCACGCCGCCGCAGGTCAAGGAAATGGTCAGCAAAGCCATCGAACAACGCAAACTGTCCGGCGAAGGTGGCAGCCTCGGCAACACCCTCAACGAACACCGCGGATTCCATCGTTTCGTGGGTGACAGCAAGGCGATGCAAAAAGTCTATGGGCGAATTCTGCAAGTCGCTCCCACCGACAGTACGGTCTTGATTACCGGCGAGAGCGGCACCGGAAAAGAACTGGTGGCCCGCGCCATCCACGAAAACAGTAGCCGCAAGGACATGCCGTTTGTCGCCATTGACTGTACCGCTCTCGCGGAGAGCCTGCTGGAAAGTGAGCTGTTCGGTCACGAGAAAGGATCGTTCACCGGTGCCAGCCAGACCAAAGTCGGCCTGTTTAAAGTTGCCAACGGCGGCACCCTGTTCCTCGACGAAGTGTCAAACATCAGTTTGAGCTCCCAGGCCAAGCTATTGCGTGTTATTCAAGAGCGCGAAGTCACTCCCATCGGCGGCACCAAACCGCAACCCATTGACATTCGCCTGATTTCAGCAACCAACAAGAACCTGCGCGAACTGTCCAATGAGGGTGATTTTCGCGAAGACCTCTACTTCCGTCTGAACACCATCCCCATCGACATGCCGCCGTTGCGCGAACGCAGCGGTGATCTTCCTTTGCTGGTCGGCTATTTTCTACGCAAGTTTGCCGATGAGATCAACAAAGAGATCAAGGGTGTCAGTCCGGCAGCCATGAACCTGCTGGAAGATTATAATTTTCCTGGGAATGTGCGCGAACTTGAACACATGATTGAGCGGGCCGTTGTTCTGGCTTCAGGCGACATGATCATGCCCGGCGATTTAGGGATGCACGGTGACGAACTGGTCGGCGCGGGTGACGATGACGGTTATGTTCCCGCCACCACCGAAGAACTCAAAGAGATGAAACGCAAGTTGCGCGAAGAAGCGGTCAAGCCGATCGAAAAAAGCTTTGTGCTCGAAGCCTTGAAGCGCAACGACTGGAACATCACCCGTGCATCTGAAGATGTTGGCATGTTACGCCCCAATTTCCAAGCCCTGATGAAGAAACTTCAGGTCTCAGCCCGCGACCGCAAGGTCGACTGAACCACCAGACCCTCCCAACTGAACGTCTCTTTAAAAACACAACCTTAAATTCAATCATCATTCTCGCCAGCGCGAGGATGACATCAAAATCTTTGAAGTTGTAGGAGCGGCTTCAACCGCGAATTTCCATCATTCAAAGAATCCATGACCAGAACAATTCGCGAATAAATCCGCTCCTGCAGAGGGTCTTTCCGAGGGCAAAATTGAGTGTGTTCAAACACGAGTACTCGCGGGTTGCAACAACAAAAGCACCAACCCGATTATTTCGTTGGCGGAACTGAAAGCCCTTTTTCGTTACCATTGACCGGTAGTCGAATCGTAAAGGCCGTCCCCTTGGCAGGGCAGCTCTCGACGCGGATATCTCCACCGTGGTTTTCAACGATGCCATAGGAGACGGACAAACCGAGACCGGTGCCCTGCTGATCCTTGGTCGTAAAGAACGGATCAAAAATCCTCTCCAGGTTCTCTCCGGAAATCCCACAACCGGTATCGGCAATACGGATCATCACCATGTCGTCATCAAACCAAGTCTTGATCGCCAGACGCCCGCCAGCCAGCATGGCCTGTGCGGCATTGATGAAGATATTCATAAACACCTGTTCCAGCTGATTGGGGTCCCCCTCCAATTCCGGAATCTGACCATCATACTCGCGTGTGATTTCGACATTTTGAAACAGCGTCTGATTTTCCACAAGAGCCAGTGTTTTATCGAGGATCGTATTGACGGAAACATAGGTTTTCATCGGAATCGATTCACGACCGAAATCAAGCAGACCGCGAACAATCCCGGCGCAACGCTGGGTTTCCTGAGTGATGGTATCGAGGTCTTTCTTCATCTGTTCACTGATCCCCGGAGTCTCCGCGGCCATAGATGAAAACATCAGTATCCCGGTGAGCGGGTTGTTGATCTCATGCGCAATACCGGCTACAAGCTTACCCAGTGACGCCAGACGTTCGGAACGCGCCAAAGTGCCCTGCATTTTTTGAATCTGCTGAGTTCGCTCTTCAACCTTGGCTTCAAGAGTATTGGCCCAGTTACGGATCTCGGCCTGGGAGGCGCGCAAACTACGGGTCATCTGATTCGCCCCGCGAGCCAGCTCGCCCAGCTCATCATTCGGCGCATCCTCAATCATACTGCTCAGATCACCCGCGGAAATACGCCGCTGATGTTCGATCAACACACTAACCGGCGAGATAATCAAACGTTTGGTCAACAGCAACAGGGCGACAAACAGCAACACCAGCAGCACACAGGTGAGGATGACAAAATAGTTACGGAAAATATCAACCTGCGCCATACGGTTTTTTAACGAAATCTGCACATCGAGAATCCCGTTGAGCTCACGATCCTGAGGATGGTAATGACATTCCGCCGTATAACAGCTTGGATCGTTGTAGATCGCCTTGGTCACGCCAAGAAAGATCTCACCATTTTCATCGTAGAAGGTCCGCCCACGGGCGGCTGTCGGCGCATAAGCTAGAGGTTCACCGGTATCCAGGTGACAGATACTGCACCCCTCGGAGTTGTGCTGAATAATCGTCCCCACCTCCTGCTTATCGGTGGAGAAATTGATGATCCCTTCTTTATTAAACAGACGAATACGACGAATACCAGGCATAGCGCCCACCTCATCAATCATCTGATAGAGCATCTCCCGATCATCCTCAAGCATTTGATAATAGGTGGAACGCAGAATGGTCTCGCTGAAATAATCCGCTTCGTGAAGGGAGTTCTCCAACGTGATCTGGCGTTGAAAACGGACATTCACCACCACCGAAATAAACATGGTGATCAACAGAACCGTACTGATAACGGCCATGAATTTGACCAGCAAGGAGAAACGCAACGCCATAATCGACCTGTGAAAGGGTTAAGAAAGGAGCAATGCAGAATGCACAGCTATATTGCGTTGATTACAGAAAAAAATCAAGTCGCAGCCCGGCAATCGGCAATCATCCACCATGCGCAGTCGAGGTTCAGCCTTCAAACAAAGCCAATTCAGCGGTTTCGTACATAGCTGGCCAACAACACACCGCCAGCGACAAAACACAACCCGACACATAAAAACAGGTAGCCAAACGTTTTCGCATTGCCCCAACCGAACATCTCTACCCCGGCTTTAAAAGCGATGAGATAAACCCCGAAAAGAGCCGACAGGCCGCCGAGCAGATTCATCACCAGGCCGATCACTCCCAGTGAAACAGCAAATTTTTTCATACGCATCCTCCAGATTATCGTGCGCAGACTCTAACATAAGCTCTAAAAACACAAAAGGGAGTTGCCGAAGCAACTCCCTTTTGGACCAGATTTTATCCAAGTATCACTTAATGACTGCCGCCAAGGATGGCAACAACCATCAGAACCAGCAGGGTGACACCAATGGCAACTGCGGTGAATCCAAAGATTCTCAGAATCAGGCCATACAGCGGACTGGATGTTTTCTCTTTAAAGAACTGCTCAGTAATCCCCAGCTCTTGATAGCGCTTCCACTGATCACCACGCTCTTCAACAAACTCTTCTTTGTGCATTTCGCCGTTGAAGATGACGAAGTCCATGGGGAATTTCTCCGGACGCAGGTGGGTATTGAAAAAGTGGACCGAGAAGATAAAGCCGGTCGCCAACAGGGCTTCGTCCGAGTGAACAATGGTCGCCACGTTGAACACCCAGCCCGGCAGGAAGCTACCGAAGAACTCGGGGAACCACAACATCAGACCGGAGCCACCGATGGCAAACATACCCCAGAAGACCGCGATGAAGTCGAATTTTTCCCAGTAGTTCCAGCGCTCAAAGGTCGGCTTGGGACCTTTCCACAGGAACCAGCGCACCATGCCGGTCACGTCTTTAATATCACGGAAGTTCGGCATCAGAGAATCCGGGCCAAACAGACGCTGCAGCCACATTCCCGGAATATCCTTCCGGAAGAACAGGAAGTTGATGCTCAGAACAATCGCCATACCAAAGTAGACGAATGTGATGCAGGCGCCAATGCGGTGACCAAACGCGGCGTTGGCGGTTCCACCGTAGAAGTCCATCATCACCTGTGCCCAGTGCTGGCTGGAGAATTTCAGCGGCAGACCGGTCAGAGCCAGGATCAGGAAGCTGATAATAACCAGCAAGTGCATGAAAATATGGTAGTTCTGGAAACGCTTGTAGACGCGATGCCCGTCAGGAATCTCAATGTGCGCCTTGCCGGCAGCCAGAGCGGCTTTCTTCTCTTTGTTCTCGGCAATGCCGCGAATCATCCAAAGAAGAGAGTGCAGCCAGAATACGGAGAAAGTACCCACCAGCAGAGCGGTCATGGCCCAGAAGGTCACAGCCAGTACCGGATAGTTACCAAAGTCGGAGTGATCGCCGTGAGAATAAAATTGGCTGAACAGACGGCTGGAACCTTCATGACACTTACCGCACGTATCGGCACGGTTTTCAAGATTGATGGTTGCCGCAGGATTGTCTTCCGGATAGATGTCATGGCTGCCGTGGCAGTCAGCACAGGTGGCCGTCAGCTCAGGATAACCGAGTCGATAACTCTTACCATGATAGCTGGCCAGATAGGTATGGACCGCACCGCTGTAGACTTCGTTGCGCTCCATCATCTCTTCGTCACCGTGACAGGTAATACAGGCATCCGTTCCGAAAGAACGGGCCACCTTCACATCACAGGTGGACAGGCCGGTAATAGCATGCAGACCGTGACAGTCGGCACAGGACGCACCATCTTCATTGCCTTCTGCAATGGCCTTGCCATGAGTGGATTCGGCATAGCCTTCCATCTCGTGACAGTTGTTACACCCATTGACGATGGACTGCTTGCCGGCGGGAGCTTCCTCCAGCGTATGGATGCCGCCATGACAATCGGCACAGCCTACGTCGTTTTGTGCATGAACACTACCGGCATGCTCTTCAGCAATCGAGTCGTGGCAATTGGCACAATTAACGGGACCGGGCAGCACACCCTCGTCGACGTGAGCCGTCAGATCTTCAACCTCATGGCAATCAAGACACTCAAACTCTTGCTGGCCATGGACCGATGCCATAAAGTCATTGGCTGTAACGACATCGTCATGACATTCAAGGCAGGTTTCCATATCTGCCAGAGCACTCTGGGCGCCAAACAGCAGCAGAACTGCTGCAATCAGGCCCAACGATACCCAACGCGATACCCTTTTCTCCATTAAAAAACTCCTTACTTCAGCAGATTGCCGGCCGCCCCCGAGCTACAAAGCTCTCTACCAGGCCGGAACAACGTTGATTGAGCGCTGCCACACGGCAACGCTGCGTTTACTGTATGTTTTTACTATACAGTGCTACGCTTACTACCATGAAACAGCGTACAAAGTCAATCCAACAATTGTATACAATTGACGATTCACAATGCAATGAACGTCCGTTCTCTGGGCGTTCACGCCCAAAATAGACATCCGTCACCAGCACGCTCACATGTGCAGCGAGGCGGCCCGTAAAACATCATGGAATTGAGATAACGTCTTACAACGACGCAACTTTTTTTTCAACGTCTGCACCTCGGGATCCACAAATGCGTCGAGCACGTTCTTCAACTTGCTTAACACCTGCTGTTCACCGCAAAACAACGGGACATAGTTGTCAGACAGACGGTCAAAATAAACGGCCATCTGCTGCAGGCGTTGTGAGGCATCGGGCTCAGCACCACGACAACGGATCCGCTGAAACAACCATGGGTCAGCAATGGCACCACGTCCTAACATCAGCCCGGCAGCACCGGTCTGCTCTGCCACCTGTCGTGCCCGGCCTTCATTGAACAGATCACCGTTGGCAATCACCGGCAGCGCCGTGGCCGCCACAACCCGTGCGGTCACACCATGATCCGCATCATCCGCGTATTTTTGCACCACCGTGCGTGGATGGAGCACGATAAAATCAACGCCACACTCTTCAAATACCGGCAACAACTCAAAAATCTGCTCAGGATCGTCGTAACCGGCACGCACTTTAACCGACACAGAGCCGTGAAAGGCGGCTCGTATCGACCGCAGACAATCCCCTATTTTTTCCGGTTCCTGCAGCATGGCGCCACCGGTTTTACCCGTTGTCGTCCGCCCAAAAGGGCAGCCCATGTTGAGATTGACATGGGTCCCACCGAGGTCGGCAACGATCCGCGCCGCTTCGGCCAGGGTCTCGCTGCGATGACCAATCAACTGCACAACCAGAGGCACTCCGGCCACACCCGCCTGAATCTCACGCCGATCACTCGGCGTAATGCGCTGGCGGGCAACGTGACTGACACGAACAAATTCGGTAAAAACGACATCGGGCTGTCCAATATCACATTGGACAGCCCGCATGGCCCGATTGGTAAGCCCCTGCATCGGAGCCAGCATCAGGGGAAACGTCCCCTTTTGCCAAGGTAATGTTTTCACCGATGTCTATCCCTCTTTTTCCTGGGCGAACGCGGTGAGATAGTGTTCCAGCTTCTCTTTTTGCTCCACAGTCATCGGATCAAATTCAATCCCGGTGCAAAACATGCTGTCATCATGATCCATGCAATGGACCACTTCGCCGGAAAATTCGAAAATATCTTCACAGGCACCAACACTTAAATTCAGACGTTGACCAATCGGCAACGGAAGATGTACTTCGAGCAACAGACCACGCAAACTGGCGTCAAGGGTCTTGCCCATATACTCTCCATCACCATTGGCTGGGTCTTGAAAGCTGAAATAAACAAAATTCAGTGTGTTGTACCGTGGATCACGGCGTCGCTCTTTTAGTTCCATCGCCTTACTCCTTGGCTGACCGGTCGTCGGCTAATCCTGAGCCTTGGTCGCTACAATAATATAGACGGGATTATGGGCCTCAAAGACCTTGTAATCGGTATTGCTGCTGGTACGAGCCACATTGAGGGTTGTCACATCCACCAGATATCCCGAATTTCCAAAAAAGTCGCTCGATGCCACCAGGGTATCGAGAGTCATGGCGGTCAGAACCACCCGGCCATCGGCCGGCAAGCGTCCATCGACCGCCTCAAGCAGTTCCCACAGGTTACCACCGGAGCCACCGATAAACACCCGGTCCGGATCGGGCAGGTCTTCGAGGCAACTGGGTGCTTCGCCCTCAACCACCCGAACATTGCGCGGATGAAAGCGGTTGAGGTTTTCCCGCAGAAATTTGAGATATTCAATGTTGCGCTCGACGGCAAAAATCCTTCCGTGGGGCAACAAAAAGTCCGCTTCAATACTGATGGAACCACTGCCGGCGCCTATATCCCACAATACCATGTCATGACGCAACTGCAATTTCGCCAAAGCCACCACCCGCACCTCTTCCGGGGTGATCTGCTTTTTCATGGTAAAAAATTCACTATCGGCAATCCCCAGAGTCGGCTTGTCCTCCGGCGCGGCGTTGTCATAACGCTTGATCAGGATCAATACGTTGAGTTCCGCAGCCTGCATGGTCGGCAGTTCCTGAACCGAGGTTTTAACAATGCGTTCGTGGGCTGTCCCAAGGTTTTCACACAAATACACGGTGTAGCCGTCAAAACCACGCCGCAGTAATTCGTCGGCAATACTTGCCGGGGTATGACGCGCATCGGTCAGCACCGCTGCCTTGTCGTTGGCAATAATCCGATCGCCGATATCGGCCAGAGTCCGCTGTTCAGTGGAGATAAATACGGCGTCATCCCACGGCTCTTTAATCCGGGAAAACGCGGACTGTACCGAGCTGACATTGGGAACAAATTCAAGGCGGTCTTTGGGGAGATTGCGCAACAGGTTGCGACCGATACTGAAAAACAGCGGATCACCGGAGGTCAGAACGACAACCGGCCCAGGCTGATCTTTCACCAACTGCGACAGATCGTCGTTACCGCTGAGCGCCACTTTCTCCACATCAAGATCGCTGAACAACTCCAGCAACCGCGGTGCACCATAAAGAACCCGCGCCTGGCGCACCAGACTTAAGGCCCGGGCGCTAAACCCTTCCTGCCCTTCAATCCCGGCACCAACCACATAAACGATTCCCATATAATCTACCCTTCCTTATTTATTAAGCCACCATAGACTAACCAGTTCAGACCTCTGCGTCAAGACAGGAGCACTCTTCCATGGCAATTTCCAATCGCTCCCAAATCTCATCGCGCCCCTCTTTGGTCAACGCCGAAAACAGACTGAAAGCTTCCGCCGGTAATCCGGTGGCTTCGGCAATCGGTGCAATCTGCGCCGCACGTCGGTTGCGGCTGACCTTGTCCACTTTGGTGATCACCGGAATGGTCGGCACTTCGTACTCCTCGAGCCAGTCAAGCAACTGCAAGTCCTCCTCACGCGGTACCCGACGGATGTCGAATAACACCACCACAGCACACAGCGATTGACGGCTCTGCAGATAGGTCTGGATCATCGGCCCCCATTGTTTTTTTACCGCCATGGGCACTTTGGCAAAGCCGTATCCGGGCAGGTCGACAAGATACATCTCGTCGTTGAGATCGAAGAAGTTAATCAACTGCGTACGCCCAGGTGTCGACGAGGTCCGCACCAGGCTTTTACGTTGCACCATGGCGTTCAGCAGGGAGCTCTTACCGACATTACTGCGACCGGCAAAGGCAATTTCAGGGCGCTCTGCCGGCGGATAATTACCGGGGCGGGTGGCACTTTTGACAAACTGGGCCGTTTTAATCTGCATTCAAACCTGCACTTTCATGACGACTGACGGAATGAACCTTACTGCGTCGTTTATGACGATAAAGAGCCTGATCGGCTTTTTTCAACATCTGTTCCGGGCTGGAGACATCTCCATCCGGCAAACTGGCCACACCATAACTCAGCGAGACCGCCACCAGAGCGTCCCCATAGAGCATGCCCTGGCGGCTTAATTCTTTATCCAGCCGTTCCATAAGCAAACCGGCTTTTTTGGCACTGGTCTGAGGCAGCACCAAAACAAATTCATCACCGGCATAGCGGGCAACCAGATCCGTGGTGCGACTGTAGCGCTGCAGACAATCCGCCAGATACTGCAACAACAGATCCCCGGCATCATGGCCATGGTTGTCATTGACCTGCTTGAAATCGTTGAGGTCGATAAACACAACAGACAATGCGGTCTCGTAACGACACGCCCGGTCAAACTCACGCTGCAGCACCTGGCCAAGAACCCGGCGATTGAGCAAACCGGTCAGCGGATCAAGACACGCCTGAGAGCGTAGTTTCTCATGGGCTGTGACGTTGGACAGACAAATCGCGACCTTGAGCGCCAGGCGCTCCAGTAACACGGTATTGAGCCCCGGCGCAAACCGCTGACCATCAACATCCGCCTGGTTAAGCGTGCCGATCACCATGCCGTCGAGCGTAATCGGTGCCACCGCAATGGAGCGCACCGCGTAGTGCTGATCTTTCGGCAACAGCGGCAGATAGCGCTGCAACTGCTCATTGACTAATTGCACACAGAGCTCATCACCGATCAAACGCTGCAGTTGATGGCGGTCGATCAGGTTAATCCGTTGCCGTTCGCCGCAGGTGCCTCCGCATTGCTGCAACATAGCCGCCACTTCGGTATCGGCAATCAGCGAAAACCAGACAAAAGGCACCTGAAAAACATCGGAAATTTCCTTGAGCAAGGTGTCAAAGAAATCTGCGAACTTCAAGGTGGAGAGAATCTTCAACTCCACTTTGTAAAATTTTTCAGCCAACTGCTCGTTTTCACGAACCCGCTCAAAAAGACTTTTGTCATGACGCATGATGATTTATCCCTGAATCAGCACTGACCGTCAACGACCCGGTTTCAACACCCACCTATCCGTTTACTACACTGTTGTATCATAGCAGAGCTGGCGCATCTGTCGTTACATTTTCCAAAGCCGCCGCCACCGGGCGTTTCAATGCGCAACCGATCTCCGGCAGCCACGGCAACGCTGTTTTTGCCCGTCAGGTTGATCCAACCGCGCCCGGCAAACCACACGTGGTTACGACCACAGCGTCCGTAGCCACCGCCTTCGAGTCCGTAGGGCGCAAACACCCGACGCTCTGAGAGAATCGAGGCGGTCAACGGTTGTAGAAATTCGAGTTCACGGATCAGACCGTTGCCTCCCGGATGACGCCCACAACCACCGGAACCATAACGGATGGCAAATTGACGCAACAGCACTGGATAACGTAATTCGAGAATCTCCGGATCGGTGATCCGGGTGTTGGTCATATGGCTATGCACCCCGGAACAGCCATCCCAGTCCGGTCCGGCGCCGCTGCCGCCACCAATGGTCTCGTAATAGCCAAACTGCTCGTTGCCAAAGGTCAGGTTATTCATACACCCCTGCGAGGCGGCCACACAACCAAACGCCTTGAACAACACATCGACAATCCGTTGCGAGGTCAGCACATTACCACCAACGACGGCGGCCTGTTCATCGGGAGCCAGAACCGAACCTTCTGCCACGCTCAGACGTACCGGACGCAGACAGCCGTGATTGAGGGGAATCGGTTCGGCGACCAGACAGCGCAACGCATAAAGGATCGCCGACCAGGTCACGGCCAATGGCGCATTCAGATTGCCCCACTGCTGCTGGTCACTGTCACGAAAGTCAAAATGGGCCCGCCCCTGCGAATCGATATCCACGGTCAGACGCACGGCCGTACCGTCATCAAGAAAGTCTTCAGCCGTAAGTTGTCGCTTGCCACCGTGCTGCGCCACCAGGTGCAATAATCCGTCACGCACGGCAGCTTCGGCATGGTCCTGAAGATAGCCCATATAGGCCTGAACACAGGCTAAGCCAACCTGATCGGCCAGCTCACCCAGCAGCCAGATTCCGCACTGATTGGCCGCCGCCTGCGCCTTGAAATCGGACAGATTATCCTCGATTCGCCGACTGCCGGCCGCCTGAAGGACCTCACGCAACGGCACCTCCTGAAACACCCCGCCGTCAACCAGCTTCATACGGCGGATGGCGCAGCCCTCTTCGTCGAGCGAGCGTGAGAACGGTGGCATGGACCCCGGCGTCACTCCGCCGATATCGGCATGATGACCGCGATTGGCCACATACATGACAATCCGTCCGTCATGCCACAACGGCGAGATCACCGTCATATCGGGCAGGTGACTGCCTCCCATGGCCGGGTGATTGCTGAGCAGCACATCGCCGGGTTGAAGCGGCTCGTCATTAACAGCGATCTGCGCCCGTACCGCTTCACCCATGGCACCGAGATGCACCGGCGTGTGGGGCGCATTGGCAATCAGCGCGCCATCGGCATCAAACAGGGCACAAGAAAAATCGCAGCGCTCTTTGATGTTGGTGGAGATGGCCGTACGCTGCAATGCGTAGCCCATCTGTTCAGCGATGGACATGAAACGATTACTGAGCAACGCCAACTGCACCGGATCCAACGCGGTCGTATAGTTCTGAACACGGGCGCCCACCGAGATGTTCAGGTCACCGCCCGCGTTGAAACGCGCTTCGCAACCCGGCTCAACCACCACAGTTGCCGTGTCGCGGATCAATAGCGCCGGCCCGATGAGCGTTGCTTCAGCACAGCGGTCCGACCACGGATACACAGGCGTCTCATGATACGCACCATCGAAGTAACACGCCACCGTCGCCAACGACTCGGGCAGGTGTCCCACAGCAACAGCACACTCGGTCAGAGAGCCCTCCTGACGTGCGACGGCCCGCACCCGCACATCATCAATTTCAATTGGCGACGCGAGTTCAAAGCCGTATTCGCGGCGGTAGGCGTTGCGAAAGGTACGGCCATAATCGCCGTCGTCCGGTCGCATCATCATCATGGCATGATCGGTTCCGGCATAGCGCAGGTTGAGATAACAGTGACAGTCGATCTGGCGTCGATCAACACCCTGAGCAAGCAGACTCTGGCAAGCTTGCTCCGCCAGCTGCCGGTGCACGCCATCGAGCGTTGCCAAGGTGTCTGGTGCCAGTTCACCACTGGCCGCCTGTTGCAACTCGCACACCGGTTGTGCCAACGCCATGCCGTAAGCAGACAGGATTCCAGCATGGCGATGAAGAAAGATAGTTTCCATACCCAGCTTGCGCGCCATGGCACAGGCATGTTGACCGCCAGCGCCACCGAAACAAGCCAGCACATGCTCAGCCAGATCAAAGCCTTTCTGCACCGACACCGCTCGCACCGGACGCGCCATCTGCTCGTTGGCGACATCAAGAAAGCCTGCGGCCACTTGTTCGGCGGTCATGGGCGGCCGCTCCTGCTCAGAGAGCCACTGATTCACCTCATTGGTCAACACGGCAAAGGCTTGACGGGTGGCGTCCAGATCGAGTGGCTGTTGTTCATCCTCACCAAAGATCTTCGGAAAGAAATCCGGCTGCAGACGGCCTAACAGCAGGTTGGCATCAGTGACGGTCAGGTGCCCGCCCTTGCGATAACACACCGGCCCCGGATCAGCACCGGCCGACTCCGGGCCGACCTCAAACATGCCATGGCGGAAGAACAGCCGCGAGCCACCGCCTGCGGCGACGGTCTGAATATTGAGCTGCGGAGCCTGGATGCGTGTCCCGGCAATCTCGCTCTGTTGAATCAGATCGTAGTCGCCGTCAAAACGCGACACATCCGTTGAGGTGCCACCCATGTCAAAACCGATCACCGGCCGATCGGGAAACACCTGCCGACAGGTTTGGGCAAAACCGACCACACCACCGGCCGGACCGGACAACAACGCACGGCTACCGCTAAAAGCTGGGGCAGGCACCAAGCCACCATCGGAGGTCATAAAGCGCAATTCGCACTGCGCCAATCCATCGCTGAATCCATTGCGAAATCCATCGCTGTACTGACGGATTTTCGGCGTCAGATAAGCATCAACCACCGTGGTATCACCCCGCGCCACCAGCCGTGCCGTCGGCATCACCTCATGCGACAGCGACACCTGAGAAAAGCCGAGTTCTCGCGCCAGCGCCCCCACTTGCTGTTCATGGTCGGGGCAGGCATAACCATGGGCCAGTACCACGGCAACACTGTCATAGCCGTGTTGGCGCAGGTGCGTCAGTTGCGCACGCACCTGTCTCATCTGCGGCGCTTGGAGGATCCGATAACCACGGCCATCACTGCCCACGACATCGGCCTGTTCCTGCGGCTGTACCGGGCGGATCCGTTCGCCGATTTCCACCACCTCGTCATAGAGTGGTGTCGGCTGCTGAACATGCAATGCAAACAACTCGGGGCGGGTCTGGTCACCAATCTGCAGCAGATCGGCAAAACCTTCGCTGATCAGCAACGCGGTTTTGGCCCCTTTGTGCTCCAGCAGCGCGTTGGTGGCCACGGTCGTTCCCATCCGCACCGAAGCAATGCCCTCGGCACTGAATTGTTCCGGCAACGCCTCGCCGCCAATCTGCTCGAGGATACGGCGGATCCCTTCGCGCGGTGCATCCGTGTAATTGTGCGGGTCTTCGGAGAGCAGCTTATGCACAAAGCTGCGCCCGTCGGGCAGTTGGGCATAGACATCGGTAAACGTGCCGCCACGATCAATGGCAAAACGGATTCCGGACCAGGGTACCGCCATCATCCCACCATTACCCTTTTTTGTTCTGATCAAGACCCTTGCTGACCATTTCATAGAGATCGGCCGACAGGGTGTTTTTCGCCTGCAGTTGCTCCAGCGCCTGTTTCATCAGCGCACTGCGCGTATCGTCATAACGGGGCCAGCGCAGCAGCGGCGACACCAGACGGGCGGCAATCTGCGGGTTGAACGGGTCGATGAGCGCGACCTGACGACGCAAAAAATCGTAACCGGAGCCATCAGCCGCATGAAAACGGACACTGTTGCCCTGACAGAACACACCGATTAGTGAGCGCACCTTATTGGGGTTGTGCAGGTTGAATGCCGGTGTTCCCATCAGCCGCTCCACCTGTTCCAGACAGTCTTCACGTCGCGACCGTGCCTGAATCCCCAGCCACTTCTCCACCACCAGAGGATCCTCTTTCCAGGTGGCATAAAACGTGTCAAGAGCGTGACGGCTGTCGCGGTTGTCATGATCGGCCAGCAGCCCCAGCGCGGCACTGACATCGGTCATGTTACGGCCGGTGGCGAACTGATCGAGAATCATGTGCCAGATCGTGTTATCCTGCGGTGCCAGCGCGGCCAGATAACCGAGACAGAGATTTTTCAATCGCCGCTGCCCCACAGCCTGGGGTGTTACCTCATACGGTCCGCTATCGGCGCAACGACGATAAACGGTAAGAAAATCGTCCTTAAGTTGCACAGCCACTTCATGGCGGACAAATTCGCGTGCAGTGAAGATCGCCTGTGGGTCGATCTCCTCCATCTGCTCTGCCAAATAACTCTCCAGCGGCAGAGTGAGAGCCAGAGCCAACAGCGACGGGTCTGTCTGCTCATCGAGCAAACTGGTGCGAAACGCGTCAACAAACATCGGCTCAAGAACCAGCTTCTGCTCCTCACGCACACAGCTCACCAAATCGAGCAACAACCCTCCGGCCAATCGCTGGCTGGCATTCCAGCGGTTAAATGCATCGCTGTCATGGGCCATGAGAAACGCCAACTCATCGCGGGAGGTGTTCATGATCAATTTCACCGGCGCGGAAAAATCGCGCAGCAGTGACACGACACACCCCTCCCCCACGTGCTCGAAGCAGAACTTCTGGCGTGCCTCCGTCACTGACAATACCAGTTCTTGCCCCCCCTGCGGTGCAGACTCATTCACCAAATGCAGCGGTTGCGGCGTACCGTCCGGACCGAGCAACGCCAGGCGTAACGGAATGTGGAACGGCTGCTTGTCAGGCTGCCCCGGTGTGGCCGGGCAACTCTGCGTCACATCAAGGGTCAGGTGCTGCCGCTCACCATCGTAATGCGGCTCCACGGTAATCACCGGGGTTCCCGCCTGCGAATACCAGCGCCGGAACTGGCCCAAATCGACGCCACTGGCATCTTCCATGGCTGCAACAAAATCATCAGTGGTCACCGCCTGACCATCGTGGCGCTGTACATAAAGACGAATGCCGGCCATGAATCCGTCACGCCCCAGCAAGGTCTGCATCATACGAATCAGTTCAGCACCTTTGCTATAAACGGTCATGGTGTAGAAATTGTTGATCTCCACATAGGATTCGGGGCGTACCGGATGGGCCATGGGCCCGGAATCCTCAGCAAACTGATGGCTCTGCAGGATGCGCACTTCTTCAATGCGTTTGACCGCCGCCGAGTTCATGTCCGCAGAAAACTCCTGATCGCGAAAAACGGTCAGACCCTCTTTAAGGCTGAGTTGAAACCAGTCACGGCAGGTAATGCGGTTGCCGGTCCAATTGTGAAAATACTCGTGGCCGACCACCCCTTCAATATTGAGAAAGTCATCGTCGGTCGCTGTTTCCGGGCGAGCGAGAATATACTTTGAGTTGAACACGTTGAGTCCTTTGTTCTCCATGGCGCCCATATTGAAATCATCCACGGCAACAACCATAAAGCGGTCAAGGTCGTATTCAAGACCAAAACGCTGTTCATCCCAGGCCATGGCTTTCTTCAGCGACAGCATGGCATGGTCACACTTATCGGCATTGCGGGCCTCAACATAGATCTGCAGCAACACCTCGCGTCCGGACATGGTCGTGAACACATCCTCCCGGCAGACCAGATCACCAGCCACCAAGGCAAACAGATAGCTGGGCTTGGAAAACGGGTCTTCCCAACGGGTCAGGTGGCGACCATCATCGAGATCACGCTGTTCCACCAGATTACCGTTAGACAGCAGCACCGGAAAACGCTGCTTGTCGGCTCGAATCGTCGTGGTGTAACGGGTCATGACATCGGGACGGTCGGGAAAATAGGTGATGCGGCGGAAGCCCTGCGCCTCACATTGGGTACAGAAATTTCCACTCGACAGATAGAGCCCTTCCAGCGCCTTATTGGCCTCGGGGTCAATTTCGGTAACCAGGGTCAGCTCGAAGCGGTTTGGCACGTTGGACAGCACCAGGCCGCCATCTTGGCTGCGGTAATCCAAAGTCGTCAGCGGCACGCCGTCAAGAGACAAGGAGATCAGGGTCTGTCCTGCACCGTCCAACCTCAGCGGCTCGTCCGTATCGACTTGTTCTTTACGCTGATAGCGTGCCCGCGACAGGACACGCGTATGATGAGGGGTCAGGTCAAATTCAAGATCAAGCCGTTCAACCTCAAACGGATAGGGAACATAATCTTTGAGGTAAGTGGGTTGCGGTTTATCTGCCATAACGTGTTCTCCTGTGACGTACTCTCCCATGGCGGGCGATCCGCCGCGCGGATCCGACAAAACAAAAAGGCCCCACTCCGGTCACGAAGCAGGGCCACTTATGACCTCAACGGCAGTGACACCACACTACTCGATCAGAATGGCATCGTTGTCGTCATCATCATTATGCTCAATACGCGGCACTTGATCCCCGGACAGCATCTTGCCGTCACGGTCCATCACCCGGTCGTCATCAAGAATGATCAGACCGGTTTTATCCACCACGTCCTTTTTGTAACGATACTGGTACTCCATACTTTTCTTACGCAGGTTATAGCTCATGAACATCCACACCAGACCGAGCACAGCACCAACAGCCAGCACCACCGCCAGACCAATAAACAAGTAGTGTGCGGTCCGTTCACCAACATGGCCGATCACCGCGAGGATGCCGTCCAGCTTGTACACCACACCCGACAACACCACCAGCAACAACAGCCCCATCAAAAACGGAATCTGGCGAATCACATAAATAAATGCATGAAACTTGTGAATCCGCGTCTGCTGCTCGGAGGGCGTCAGACCGATCGCGGTCTCCGAAGAGCCGGACGGCTGATGGCCATAGAGATAGCGGTCAAATCCCAGGACAATCACACCAAGCAAAAAGGTGATGGTCAGCGGCACAATAAAGGCGGCAAAAAAGTACGATTTCCATGGAAACGGCACATTTTCCGGACCCAACTGGCTGAGAAAACTGACAAAAAAGATAAAACCTTCAATAACCCCGATCAGGATCAGGTATTTGATAAACAGATCTTTAAGCTCTTCGCGGGCAAACAGAGCGGCAATGCCTTTACGAGACTCCGTACCCTGCTCCTGCGAATCGTTCTGTTGTTTTTCACGCTCTGGCATGATGACAACTCCTGCATGAACATACCGATATAACACAACATCCCTGTGCGACAGTGCCGCACAACATATGAACCCCTCATAAATCGCTTACTATAGAGCATTTCTTGCGCAATGTCTGTTGAAAAAGCACAGCCGGAAGGTTCCGCCCCGCGCCTCATTAACGCACGACAGGCCGCAGAATTCACCGTTCTGCGGCCTGCGATAAGGGCAATGACTTAAAACCGCAAACGAAAAACTAACTCTTCGCCAGAGCCTGATCAATATCGGCAATAATATCCTCGACATTCTCAATGCCGACAGACAGACGGATCAGGTCCGGGGTGACCCCCGAAGCGATTTGCTGCTCTTCACTGAGCTGGCGATGGGTGGTGCTGGCCGGATGCAACACACAACTGCGCACATCACCGACGTGAACCACCATGGCAATCAGCTTGGTGCTTTCCATAAAACGACGACCGGCTTCCACGCCGCCCTCAATGCCGAAGGTCAACACACCGCTGGCCCCTTTGGGCAGATATTTTTGTACCCGTTCGTAGCTGGGATGACTTGGCAGCCCCGGATAGGACACCCATTTTACCTTGGGATGCAACTCCAGACGCCTGGCGACCTCAAGAGCATTTTCACAGTGGCGCTGCATGCGTACGTGCAGCGTTTCCAGACCGTGATTGAACATGAAGGTGTTAAACGGCGACGGGCTGGTGCCGAGATCACGCATCAACTGAACGCGGGCTTTGATGATATAAGCCATGTTGCCAAATTTTTCCGTGTAGCGCAGGCCATGGTAACTGCTATCCGGTTCGGTCATCTCCGGGTAACGGCCGTTAGTCCAGTCAAATTTACCTCCATCGACGATGACACCGCCAACACTGGTGGCATGTCCGTCAATGTACTTGGTGGCCGAATGGATAACAATGTCGGCACCATGCTCAAAGGGACGGCACAGATAGGGCGTGCCAAAGGTATTGTCGATAACCAACGGCACCTGCATCTCTTTGGCAACAGCCGAGAACTTCTCAAAATCAAGCACATTGAGGCCGGGATTACCAATGGTCTCGGCAAACAGAACCTTGGTTTCCGGGCGGAAATGACTTTTGATCTCGTCCATGCTGGCTTCGGGATCGACGAACGTCACTTCAATCCCCATTTTCGGCAAAGTATTGTAAAACAGCGAATACGTGCCACCGTACAGAGTACCGGCCGTGACCACATGCTCGCCGTTGCGGCAGACATTAAGAATTGACAGAGCACTGGCCGCCTGCCCTGAAGAGGTGGCCAGGGCGCCGACGCCCCCTTCCATTTCGGCCATCTTCTGCTCAAAAGCCGCCCAAGTGGGATTGCCGATACGGGTATACATGGGATCAAAGCAATCCAGATCAAACAGGCTGGCGATATGATCCGCTTTTTCATATTTAAACGTGGTGCTCTGGACAATCGGCATCACACGAGGCTGGGCCGGTTCTGGACGATAGCCGCCCTGAATCGCCAGAGTCTCTACACTCCATTGCTCATCCATATTTCTGCTCCTTTACTGAAACCCGACACGAGACCCAGCAAAACAAAGCCGCTGATCTCGGAAAATAACATGTTGCAACAAGGCCCATGAGGCTAACGCGTTTTCGGTAAAAAGTCACTACGCAAAATCGCCCGCAGCGGCGTTAAACACGCGGCCAACCGACAGCGAAATCTGTCATCTTCTACCCGTTAAGGTCGCCACAGCCACCTGGCGAGCATTTTCACCCTGCAGAACACGTTAATCGGCTGTTTTTCTGCCTTTCGTGAAGTCAAATGTTGATTTCCAGGCTCGATTCTGGTTAGATATGAAGTCCATCAATCTGTATACAATTGCCATATAGATTTCATTTAGTCTATTGTTTTTTATAGTGAATTTCTATGAGTTGTCCGGGAGGAGTCTATGAAGAAGTCTGTGGTCGTTTTCGGCCTTTTCCTTACTATGGGCCTGTTTTTCGCCACCAATGCTCTGGCGCAAGAGGCCTTGACCGACGCGGATTGCGTCAAATGTCATATCAACGCCGTTAAAGATGTCGCGGCTCACGGTGCCGCGCATGCCGACATGGGCTGCCGCGATTGCCATCTGGAGCACCCGCCGCTGGGTGATCGGGTGATCCCGGAATGTACCTTGTGTCACGCGCCGGCGGAAACCGCCCACTACACGCTGGACAACTGTGTCGGCTGCCACTATCCGCACCACCCTCTCGAAATCGACTTCACAGCTCTGGACAATGTCAAGCCGGCCTGTGTTTCCTGTCACCCCGCGCAGGGTGAAGAGATGGCCGCCCGCCCCAGTCTGCACTCCGAGCAGGACTGCAACGCCTGCCACAACGCCCATGGTCTGGCGGAAGGTCAATATCAGAACTGCCTCGATTGCCACGAAGGGCACTCTGAAAGCATGACCGTCAGCGATTGCACCCTGTGCCACAAACCCCACAGCCCGAAAGAGGTCACCTATAACGATCTGCCTTCGGAACTGTGTGCAGCCTGTCACGAAGATATTGCCGCTATGCTGGCCAAGTCGACCAAAAAGCACCACGAACTGACCTGTTCCGAGTGCCATGTCGATGAGCACATGACCATCACACCGTGTATTGACTGCCATGGCAAACCGCATGGGATCATGCATGAAAAATATCCGACCTGCGTTGAGTGTCATATCGACCCCCACGCATTGGCCGAATAAATACCGGCATCGGCTGCTGCAATTCTAAACAGCAGCAGCCGATGCAGCCTTTTTCATTTTCTCTTTGACGGTTGGTTTCCATGATGTGTAGTGCTCACGCAAAACGTCTGTCGGCAGGTTTGCTGCTGTTTATCTCGCTGTTGTTCTGCGCCTCATTGTGTTTTGGCGAGATCACTGCCGTTCCTTTGACGGACGCCGATTGTATCAAATGCCATCACCAACCCTCCGTGGACATTCGCGATCACGGCGGTGCCCATCGTGATGACATGGGTTGCCTCGGCTGCCATGAAGACCATCCTCCCCTTGGCGATGCGGTCATCCCCGAATGCAGCGATTGCCACAGTGGCGATGACCACAAGCACTTTACACTTGACGATTGCAGCAGCTGCCACAACCCTCATGCCCCTGTCATCACCGATCTCGCAGCTCTGAATGAGCCGAAAAAGGCCTGTTTGAGTTGTCATGACGATGTCGGCACCACCATGGACAAGACACCGAGCCTGCATGCTGAGCAACAGTGCAACGACTGTCACAATGAACACGGAACCGCGAACGGCCAGTTTTCCACCTGTATTGATTGTCACGATAAACACAGCCCGGAGATGACTTATCAAGATTGCCTCGGCTGCCACCAGCCTCATGCGCCGACCACGTACCTGTGGAATAACGATACCCCGACAAAGCAATGTGCCGCGTGCCACGAGGATCAAGTCAACGAGCTTTTCACCAAAGGCGAAGCACACAGTTCCGATATCCACTGCAGTGATTGCCACAGTGCCCACCCTCCTCACGAAAAGGGCGTGATTCCATCCTGTGCCGACTGCCATGCACCGAGTGATCATCCCCATTACAAACTGGACAACTGCACGGCTTGCCACCGCCCGCACGCGCCATTGGAGATCGACCTGACCGCCGTGTCACCGATCAAACCAGTATGTATTTCCTGTCATGAGGCACCTCAGCAGGAAATGACTGAATGGCCAAGTGCCCACAACGAGATGGATTGCAACGAGTGCCACCAGGAGCACGGTGAGGCCATGTCCTGTCTGGACTGTCATGACGGTCACAACGACGCCATGTCGTATCGCGACTGTCTGCGCTGCCATCAACCGCACAGCCCCCTGGCATTGCGCTTCTCTCAAGCCGGCATCCGGTCCGATCTGTGTGGCAGCTGCCACCGCGGCCAGCTCAAACAACTGTCCGGCAACACCACCGGACACGCTGACGTTCAATGCGTGTTCTGTCACCGTCGCACGCATAAGGTGATTCTGACGTGTGACAACTGTCATGGCGAGCCCCATGACTCGAGCATCCATCAACACTTTACAGAGTGCGGACAGTGCCACAACGGCCCGCATAACCTGAAAAACTAATCCGGCAACCAATGAGGTCCGCCATGACGATACGAGCAACCTTTTTTACCGCCCTGTTCCTTTTGACCACCGCACTGAGTAGTGCTGGTACAGCCATGGCCGAGGACGATGTGTTTTCCCAACCCATCGCGCCCATGACCACGCTGGAGTGTGCCCGTTGTCACGAACAGGTCTTCACCGACCTGCGTGATCTGGGTGGAGCCCATAAGATGGTGTGCCGTGACTGCCATGAAACGTTTCACAATTTTTCCAAGCAACTCACCTGGCAACAGCGCGTTCCAGCATGCAGCAGTTGCCACGACTACCCGCACGGTGAATCCGCGACCATGTCGGCATGCCTGACCTGTCACAGCAACGCCCACGCTCCGATAGCCAGCCTCAGCCTTGACACCCTGGAGCCACTGTGTCACCAGTGTCATGAACAACCGGCCAAAGAAATGACCGCGCCCAGCGCACACAGCGACATGGCATGCAGCGAGTGTCATCAAGAACGGCATGGCTACCTGCCAAAATGCACCGAATGCCACGAAGAACCGCACTCACCGTTTATAAGCAGCAAAGCGTGCATGCAATGCCATCCGGTCCACCATGTCAGTGACCTGCTCTACAGTGATGCCATTGACAACAGTGCCTGTGGCGGTTGCCATAAAGAACCCGCCACCGAACTCAAGCAGGGCCACCTGGCACACTCCCTGCTGAACTGTACGTTCTGCCATGCCGATGAGCACGGCGCCGTGGCGACCTGCAGCGACTGCCATGACACACCGCACAGCGCCGAAATGCTGGAAGGCTTCAGTGACTGCAACGATTGCCACGGCAATCCTCACAACTTACTGCCCGGTTCCTGATTGGCACCGTTACAAAGGATACTCGCATGAATCCGCGCAATAAACTGCTTCTCAATAGTGTGCTTTTCATCAGCTGCATTCTGCTGGCCGGCGGCGCTATACTCTACAACTACGGCTACAAACTGTGCTGGAAATGTTCCACCCACGACTATTACGAACGCGGCAAAGAATTTGTTACCCACGCGGAAGACGAATTGCAACGCACCGGTCTCGACTTCATCCGCCTCGCTGCGGATCGAGACGATATGGATGCTCAATTGTTATTGGCGGAAAGCTACACATCCAAATTACCCCAGGGGTACGTCAGTGCCACACCGCAGGCACAAGAAAAATTAAGCGGCATGGTGGTCAAAAACAGCACCATTGCTAAAAATCTGCTGTCCAAGGCTTACAACCGTCTTTACGCCGGCAACAAAATGACGGCGCGGCAGTGGTACAACATGGCCTTGCTCGTCGAAGCCGGTCTGATTCAACGAGACAACCAGACCCAGGCAACCCTTGACCTGCTGACCCAAGCGGCCGAAGCCGGGAGCTATCCGGCCATGACCCGACTCGGAGCGTTCTACCACCAACAGGCAGACTATGCCCGGGCAAAAAAATGGCTGCGCCGCGCTGCCGAAGCGGGTGTCGATCCGCAACCCGCACTGACACTGGGCGACTACTTTTTCTACGGCAAAAGTGAAGCGGTGAACTACGAGAAAGCCATCCACTGGTACCGTCAGGCACTGCAAACACAGCGTGAGCTAACCGCCCGCGGCACAGAGCAAGAACGTCTCGCTGCCGAAGATGTGCCCATGGCGCGTATTGACATGGCCATGCGCCAACTGCAAAAGAGCCGTATGCAGCCCCCCATGACGCTGACTTATCGGCTGGTCGGTAACGCCAACAACAGCAAGATTTTCACCGAAGACCGTTCTGAAGGCCCTATCGGCACAATCACCTCGGCCAACGGCGAAGTGACCGCGCAGATCGACCCAGACATCAGTCTGGCACTGTCGATTCCGGTCAACCGCAAAACCTTTGAGTCCATGAGCGAAGGGCTCGACTGGGTGCTGCAATCCTATGCCCGCAGCCGTTTCGGCAGCTACACCCGCTTTCATTTCAAGCTGACCCGTTAAACACAGCCCTCCCTAACCTCATTCCAAATTTTTCTTTCTAAAATAATTCGCAATCAGAAACTGTTTGGCAAAGAGCTTCATTTACGCTCTTTGCCAAACAGTTTTTTTTGTATCCTCCCACTGCCGATAATTAAGATATTTTTCACCAAAAATCGCACATAATTAATTTCAGACTACCCCACCTCAAAAAAAACACCAAAAATCAATCAAGTCACTAGACATCCTCTTTAACTAAGATAAGTTTTAACTTAATTTTATTGCAAAAAGCATAAAAGACAGTAGAAATGAAAGAACGTTCGTTTCTGTATTTCTCAAAAATAAAACGGAGGTTAAGGAGGCCCGAAGAGGAGAAATGCAGTCCCAATGATGTCCAACAAAGAAAGAAAGGGAGGCAGAATGAAATGTTGGCTACGGCTGTTTCTCTGCGTCGCTATCCTGTCCACAGTGGGCTTCCCACTGAATAGCGCGCTAGGGATAACAGTATCAGGACGGTCGAGTACCGAATTCGAGTGGTACGACACCGGCGACGGTGACACCGCCGTCCCCTTTTACCAGTACGTGCTGCTCAATGTTCACGACATTGACAACAATGGCCTGGCATTTCGGGGATACGGTCGCCTTGCCGATGACCTGGCCGATGAAGCAGATGTCGATAGTCGGCTGTACTATGCGTACCTTGAGAAAAAGGATCTGATCGAAGATCTGGATGTGCGATTCGGACGTCAGTTCATTTCCACCACTGCCGGTGCTTCCATTATGGATGGTTTATATATGGAGTATTCGGGGTGGGGTGATGTTGACATCACCGTGTTTGGTGGTGGCGATGTCGCCTATTACGATGGCTACAACGCCAAAGATCTCATTGCCGGTATCGAGGTTCGTCGCACCTTTATGGACGATCTGAATCTCGGACTGTCCTACCTGCAAAAATGGGATCACAGCGAGCTGGCCAATGAACTGTTCGGTCTCGATGTCGATTACGACTTCAACGACATGCTGTATGTGTACAGCGAAACCCAGTTTAATTATCTTGCCAATACCGTCAGCTATTTCCTTGGCGGTGCCAAGTACCACCGCAGTGACAACTGGTCGGTGCGCGCTGAGTATCTCTACTCACTTCCGGTCTTTTCTTCCACCTCCATCTACTCGGTCTTTGCCGTGGATGAATATGAGGAACTGTTCGTTGAATACGAGCAACGCCTGATGCCGGGTTTGCGTGCCTTTGTCAACTATGCACGTGAAATGTACAAGTACGACGCGGATGCGGATGTGTTTGAAGTCGGTATCGAAAAGATCCGTACCGGTCGTTTTTCCGGTTATGTGATCGGCACGTGGCGTGAAGATCCCGATGGTCAGGATCTGGCCGGCGTCAAGGTCTACGCTGCCGCCACCATCAACAACCGTTTCCAGGCTGGAGCCGGTATCCACCTTGACGTCATGGAACGCTACCTTGACGAAGACGAGGATGAGACCACCAACTCCCGCATCTGGGTCGATGGCACTGTCACCTTTAACCGTAAAATCAACTTACAGGCCAAGGTTGAACGGGTTGAGAGCGATCTGTGGGACGAGTATTACCGTGGCCGCGTTCGCTTGAATGTCCGTTTCTAAAAAGGAGTCACATATGAAGCACACAGTATTGATATTTTGGACCGTTATGGTCGTGCTGGTGACATCCACGGCCTGGGCCACCACCTTCGATCATGACGAACACCTTGTTCTCCTGGAAGGTCAAGACTGCAGCACCTGCCATGTGGCGGATGCTGAAAGCATCATCCCTGATGTTGATATCTGCCTGGAGTGCCACGAGGCCACCATGGTGGAAGAAGTCGCGTTTCCCGGGCTGAAAACCCATGATGTCACCTGGTCGCTCAGTCACCGCGCTGCGGCAAAGAGCAAATCCATGGACTGCGCAGCCTGTCACCAGCAAAATGACTGCCTGGAATGCCACACTGCCGGGTTTGCCGACGAGATGGGTGACTTCGGTAACAGCATGACCAACGTGCACCGCAGTGATTTCCATGTGTCACACCCGATCGCGGCACGCACCAACCCCCAATTGTGTACCAGCTGCCATGAGAGCAGTTTCTGCTCCGACTGCCACAGCGATTTTCGTCGCGGATCGCTCACCGGCATTTCGCATCAGCGCAGTTTCAGCAGCTTAACCATCGGCTCCACAGGTCCGGCCCATGAGAGCTTCAATGAGTCTCAATGCCAGACCTGCCATGTCGACTCGATCTTACCCTCACACGAATGGACCAGCGGACACGCCCGTGAGGCGCGTAAGAACCTGGTGACCTGCCAGGCGTGCCACCCCGAAGGCGATGTGTGCATCAAATGCCACAGTGCCCGCAGTGGTCTTGGAATCAACCCCCATCCCAAGGACTGGGATGACATTGATGGAAGAATGCTTCGTGCCAGCGATGGCCGAACCTGCCGTAAGTGTCACTAACACACACGACAACATAGGAGGTAGGAATGAAGGTTAAACATTGGTTTTCATTTTTCGTAGTTCTCAGCAGCATCCTGCTGTTGACGGCCTGCGGAAGTAACTCCGGCAGCGGTGGCGATCAGTCCGCCGCCCCGGCTGAAGATGATTTGGGTTCGGACACCGAAACCGGCATCAGCTATGTGGGTGCTGCCACCTGTATCGGTTGCCATGAAGACTTCAGCTGGAGTTCTGAAGAAGTGGCCGATTACCTGGCCGGTGCTCACGTCATTCACAGTGACCACATTACTCAGGCCGATGCCGCTGATGGCTGTCTCGACTGCCACGACCCCATTGGCGATGGCCCAGGACTCGAAAGCATGATTGACGCAGCCAACGTGCCGGCTGATGGCCTGGCGGCTGTGGGCTGTGAAGCCTGTCACGGCGCTGGCGGTGACCACTATGGTGTCGGACCGATTCCGATGGCCGAGCCAGGCATTGCAGAATGTGCCGCCTGTCATGATGAGCTGCCGGAGAGTCATCTGACCTATCATCCCGAAGCAAACAATATCGGCACAAACTACGTGGCCTCCCGCCACTATACCGCGTCGGTTCGTAACGAAGCCGTCTGTTCTCGCTGCCATACCGATCTTGGTGGTCGCTTGTATAAAGATGTGACCACCAATGCCCAACTGGAAGCTTCGGTTTTTGCCGTTGAAAGCGATGAGCCAATTCAGTGCCGTACCTGCCACAACCCGCACAATGCCGGCGGCTTGCTGTTTGAGGAAGTTGAAGATCATGGCCATGTTGTTGCCAGTGGTGAGTATGCCACCTGCACCAGCTGCCATATGGCGGCGGATGCCGTTGTTGCCACCACAGGCGTTGACGCCGATGGCGACGGTGAGCTGGATACCGACTGGAACACAACGGAAACCATGTACCACGAAACCGCATATTACCGATTGATCACCGATACCCACTACGATGATCCGGCGACCACCGACACCATCGAGGGTTATGTTGTAAAAACCCTTGACGACCGCGCCTGCCGCGATTGTCACGATGTCCATGCCGTTGAAGAAATTCGTGCCGACGATGATTCGTCCAGCTTCTCCAACACCATTAACGATCAATGGGCTAAATCCGGCCATGCCGGCACCATTGGCACCATCAAGCTGGAAGTGGCTGAGTTCTATGACGAAACCCTGGATCTCAACCGCACCATTGAGCAAACCATCGCCATTAAGGAAGCCGGTGTTACCGAAACTGAAGCGGCGGCCTGGGTTCACTACGACTGGGATGCCGAAGATCGTCAAAGTTGTCAGGAATGTCACACCGCCACTGGTGCCAAGAATTACCTGACCGACCCGAGCACCTATGATGCCGCCAACAATGACTTCTCCCATCTGGATGGCTGGGAAGCGGGTGTAAGCTCGTCAGCCCAAAACGAGTTGCTCTACTGCTGGGGCTGCCACAGCGACAATCAAGGGCATCTGCGCAATCCGGGTGCAATCTCACGTCCTTATACGGTTGATGATGCCACAGTCGTTCTGCCTGACCTGGGCAACTCTAACGTCTGCGTCAACTGTCATGGTGCCCGTGGCAACATGGACAGCTATGAAATTGGTGGTGCTGCCTTGACTGGCGTACCTTCTACGGACATCTCTGGCTATGCTCCAGGCTTTGGTGCTAATACGGCAAACGTTACTGAAGCCCATTACCTGACCGCATCTGCCACGATTTTCCAATCGCTGACCCGCATCGGTTATGAGTACCCGGTTTCCCTCGTCGACGGCGAAGGAAACCCAGTCGATCCGTATGCTGATCCGTCTTACTTTGCCCACGGTTCCATCGCGCTGAACGCGGATGATCCGGAAACCGGCAGCGGCCCCTGTGCAGCCTGTCATATGGACACGGATGAGGGCCATACCTTCGAAGTGGTCGAAAAAGACGATTTGGGCGTTATTACCGGTCTGAAGTCAACGGTTTGTGTGGATTGCCATAGTGGTGCCCATGGTGCCGCCCTGGTTGCTGAAGACACGGTTATTGACGGCGTCACTCACACAGCAGCTGACGCAGCTGCCTTCCTCGAAGAAGAGGCGGAGGGTTACCACGAGGCACTGGCTCTGCTTGAAGCAGAACTGCTTGACAAAGGTCTGACTTTCAGTGCTAGCTACCCCTACTTCTCCGGCGCCACTTGGCATGATGAAGGTACTTTCGGTGCAGCGCACAACTACAACTATCTGCACCATGAGCCGGGCGCATACGCCCACAACCGCTACTATGCAAAACGGTTGATTTTCGACTCCATTGACTGGCTGCAAAACGGCAGCCTGACCGGCAGCATCACGATTGATGAAGTGGCTTATGCAGCCGGTGCTGAATGGTTCGGAGCTGATGCAGACACCAACATTGCAACGCGCCCGTAATCTCTATCTGACAACCGATAACTCCGGCGGACATTATGTCTGCCGGACAAAAACAACAGCCCCGCATCAAATGATGCGGGGCTGTTGTTTCTCAAACAGAACCAAGAAGATCCCAAGAAACCCTTACCAGCTCAAAAATGCATGACGGCATAAGACGACCAAAGCTCCCGCCAAACAAGGCTTCTCCTGACAAATTGACACCGCCCTTCCATGTCGTTTAAACCACAGGACCCTGAATGCAATTCCAGCAAGCCCTTTTAGCCCGAATTTCTCACCACTGTTTTTTGAGGCGTGATTTTCGCGAAAATCACGCCTATTGTTCTGTCCAATAGTCAAATTGGCTCTTCCTGTGGAATGCAGTCTCCATCAATGACTCAAATGGGTCGGCGTTGAGCAATATGTTTATGAAAAAAGGCGCACCTCTCCCAGGTTTCGTTTTTTTCTCCTCTTGATTTTGTCTGACTATTCCCCTTGGCCTTAACAGCGTATCGGTATTTTTTGAAGATTCCCCAAAACTTGGCGCAGCAAGTCCGCATAGGGATAGCTTTCTGAAAATGACAGCCAGATCTTGCGCACGCTGATTTTGATCCGGGTGCCAATCTTCAGTAATTTCAGACGGATTGTTTCGCTCTGTGCTTTGGCCAATTCCGTTTCTTTTAATCCGATGCGCCGCAGAGTTTGTAACAGAACATAGGCAAAGCTGGAAAAATACAGGCGCAATTGGTTGGCACGCATTTCATGACAGGACGTCCGGTCGGCAAACAGGGCCAGTTGTTGTTCCTTGATCCGATTTTCCATGTCGCCGCAGGCGCAGTAAATGTCTTCATACAAGCTGCGGGCATCCGCTTTTTCCTCGCTCAGTGTCGTTACGACAAAGCGGGGATTTTCTCCCTTGGACAAATATTCCGCTTTGCCCACAACGCGCCTGGACCGGCTCCAGCTATTGCGGGTCTGGTAGTGAAAGTCTTTGAATACCCGTGCGGCTTTTTCTGTCTGCTCATGCTCTTGTTTCGCCTGTTCCATCTCCTCTTCTATCAGTGTCTTCAAGCGAGAGTTTTTCGCCAATCCCAAGACATAGTCCACGCGGTTTTCTTCGTGCTCGCACCAAGTCATAATCTCGTCGCGACAAAAACCACTGTCTCCACGCACAACGATGCGAACATCCGGCCATGATTGGCGAATGCGTCGGACAATGCGTTCCAGTTCTTCTTTTGTTCCGGCGGCACCATCCTGATCCGCCGTACGCAAGCGGGCGCACAACAGCTGTTCCCCACAAAAAATATACAGCGGCAAATAGCAGTAGCTTCGATAATAGCCATGATAAAAACGCCCCTGCTGAGTACCGTGGATTAGATCATCTGTAGCGTCTACATCCAAGACAATCTCTTCTGGAACTTCACTGAATGACTTCTGAAAGAAATCAATCAAAAGCTCGTCCATAGCGTCACTATTGGCGACAATCTTCTTGTAGCGCGATGAACTTGAGCCCGTCGCAGGTGTCAGTTCAAGACGGTTGAGAGTGCTTTTCCCGGCTCCCATTTTTCCATTGGACTTACCACTTAAAACACTGAGCAAGGCATCATGGCGCAAAACATCATGGTCGTTGAGGTCTTCGTAGCCTAATGCCAGCGCCATGATGCGCTGGCTAATCAAGGATTCGAGGCTGTGGGTAATCATCTCTGGATTGCGATAGTCCGTGAAGCATTGACTCAAACGACGCAATATGCCGGTGCGTTTTTCGACCTCTCGAAGAAGGATGCCACCGCCATCGGAACTGATCTTGATGCCATCGAATTGACCAATAATTTCACGCCGACCAAAGCTATGAAACTCAAGTTGCTCTGTGTTACACTCTGTTTTCATAAGGCTGTTCCTTTCGCGCTATGTAAGTGATTGGTCTCACTACATTTATGCCACGAAATACAGCCTTATTCTATTTATTGGTGAGAAATTCGGGTTAGTCCGCTACAAGACCTGATCGGCACAACGTACCAGCTGTTCACAATCCTGTCCGGGCCGAGGCGACATGGACGCGTAACCGACACTGATGGTAATCCAAGGATCAACATTAGGACTCCCCAGATCATTGATCGTCTGCCGGATTCGCTCGGCAAACATCGGACAGAATGACCGCAATGCATTTGGCGCCTTATATGTCTTAAAACAAGCAATGCCCCAGATAATTCATCACGACAGCGATTTCCCTACCGCAGTAATGCACCAGCAAACAGAGGATTCAGAGTATAACCAATTCTATCCAGAAACAAAGCCTGGCATAGGGGACAACTATGGACGGCACGAGTACTTCAGCATAGTTGGAATTGTCTATTGTAGGAGCGGCTTCAGCCGCGAATTCCCCTCATAAAAAGCATCAATGACCAGAACAATTCGCGAATAAATTCGCTCCTACAGGTGGTCACTCCGATGACGAAATTGAGTGTGCTCAAGCATTAGTTCAAAGGGAAAAAGCAGCCAAAACGGGACAGTCCCGAGTTTGCTACGAAAGTGCTCAAGCTAGTGCCTTTTTGGGCAGCTATGAGATTGACAAACGCAGCACAAGTCCTCACAATAAAATGATTATTCTTTCTCAAAGGAGTTTCTATGTCTCGCATCATAATGTGTCTGCTTGTTCTCGTCTGCGTTACCATCTCCACTCCCGCACTGGCCACGCAGAAGGTCCCGAATGATCATCGCGCATTGGCCGGAATGACCACGGGCAAAGCCGTATTTGATGTCAACATCTCTTCAGCACAATCCATGTTGATGTTTTTCAACGTCATTGAAAAAACCGTTGTTACTCTCAAAGATCAGGGCGTAAAGCCTGATTTCATCATCACGCTGCGGGGCGCGGCCGTATCTATTGTCAGTAAAGATTCGGAATTCAACAGCGAAGAAGACGAAACAGCCCTGATCAAAAAAATTAGCGACTTAAAACAGCAGGGTGTCTATTTTGAAGCCTGCAATGTCGCTGCCGATCTGTTTGCCGTCGACACAGCCGATCTGTTTCCCGGCGTAGTGCTGGTCGGCAACACGTTTGCCTCACTGATCGGTTACCAGAACCAAGGGTATGCCCTGATTCCCCTCTATTAACGAAATCCGCATGGCGGAGCCATGACAGCGGCTCCGCCATGTTCTCCCCCACCCCCCCCCAGAAACGATTATTCTTTCGTTTCTATCTAATTTCCCCTACACTGCTCACATGAATGTCGGCAGATTTCCATCAACTTTGCGATGGACTGCGACGAATTGTTATTTAATTTTATGACGATAAGGGGCTTGCCATGCTTCCCATGCATCAGCTCTGGCCAACGATGGTCAGCGTGTTGTCGCTGGTACTCTGCTCGGTTGTTGTTGACGCAGAAACCTACTCCCTCTCTGCTCACGGTAATGCCACCAGTGGTGTCAAACGCACTCAAGGGCCTTTCCCTCCTCCCGAAGTTTACGCTATCGGCAATTGTGCTCATTGTCATGAGCAGCATGCCAGCATCGACGATCTGGAACCGGGACCGGACAACGGTGGGCCTTCTGCTTTTGGACTGTTCGCTGACACGTTTAATACCGCCAAGCTGACCGCAAGCAGCGATTATCAACAAAGCGACCTGTTCTGTTTTTACTGCCATACCGATAGTGGTAGCTACCAGGATACCAATGGATCCATGGTCAACAAAGACTACGCCGAAACTTTCGGCGGTCACGTCAATGGACCAACGAGTATCATGGCCCAGTTCAATCAGGTAGACTCCGGCGGTTCCAACCACAATCTGTATGACATCTGGGTCTACATGAAAAACCACCCGGAATACGGCGCCAATAACGGTGGCTGGTTTACGGAAAATTCCGATCCCTGTACCGCCTGTCACAATCCTCATCTGGCGCGACAGAACAAAGAGCATCTGACCGACGCCAGCTATGCAACCATCTCTTTGCCATCAGACCATTATGATCAATGGGGAGATGACGAATTTGAGCAGATGAGTGACTATTCGTCCATCTATCAAGCCCCGTTTTATTCCTATAGCGGATCACATCCGACCGACATTTACAGCGCCACCTATGAACCGGCTGCCGTTCCCTACTCTCAAGCAGACGGGCAGTTAACACCGGATTACAACACATTCTGCCTCGATTGCCACAGCGATACCATCTACAGCACCACTCAAGGACGCAACCTGACTATCATCGACTGGGATGTGGAACGCCATGGCATTCCTGATGCCTACGAAGTTTTCAGTCGGACCCCTTTCGGGGTGCGCGGGGGGTATGTCCTGTCGTGTCTCGATTGTCACGAACCACACGGCTCGTCCAATAACTTCCTCATCCGCCGCGGCATCAACGGTCAGGATGTCGGCGCCGTTGGTGTGGTTCCGGGAGATCGCGGCAACCAGTGTCGCCAGTGTCATATGGATGATTACGCCTATGCTCAGGGTGACATCAACGACTGGAAATACTCCCACCACGGTCGTGGACAACTCAGCCCGTACAGCGGCAGCATGGTCTCCAGTTGCGGCTGTCATGATTATAATCAGGACGGCAGTCATTCCGCGCCGGATCCGATCCCCTGTGAACGATGCCATTACCACGGCGCGTTTATCCCCAACCCGGCAGGAGAATTTCCATCGACGTTGGCACCGAAGAACGCGCCGTATTATCGCAAAATGTTTTAGGCCGAGATGCAAAATAACAGACAACTGCTGGGTGGGCACTGCCCACCCGCTTAATCGGTTCCACGTAAAAAACAGAAAGAGGCGTAAAAATATTATCAACGTTTTACACTAGAGATGATGAGTTGCACGATTCGCCGACCTAAAGGGCGGCGAGCCGAATCTGTGACGCATGACGGAAACAGACACATTGTCGGTTAATCCAGGTTCAGGAGGTGTTCAAGCTGGCTTTTGCATACTTTTGAGCGGCCAGTCAAAAGGATGTCGGCGGCCGGGACGAGACCCGGCGGTCTTGACTGTGACCTTGACCTTCAGTGGTTCGTCATCCGAAACGAATCGCACCGGCGAACTTCATCCGTTCGCGATGTTGGTACCCACATGACGCGGGCTTCCGCGCCCGCACGTCGGGGCACTTTTGCGTCGACAAAAGGGGCGCAAAATCGACTCCCGTCATTGCACCCTTACGGGTTCCCTCTCTCCATTCTCTTACACCGCGATGTCGGCAAAACTCGCTGACGCTCAGACAGGTTGCCGACGACCATCGCGCTGACCGTTCTCTTCGTTCGGCGCTGCTGAACGGGAGGGCTTGGCTGCTGAATAACACACGGCTGCAGGGCGGGCACCGTCCCGCCCGCTTGATCGGTACCACACCAGAGATAGAGCGCGACTGAAGATTGTTATCAACGTTTTACGCCAGTGCTGATGAGTTGCACGATTCGCCGACCTAAAGGGCGGCGAGCCGAATCTGTGAAGCATAACGGAAACAGACGCATTGTCGGTTGATCCAGGTTCAGGAGGTGTTCAGCCGGTTTTTGCATACTTTTGAGCGGCCAGTCAAAAGTATGTCGGCTGCCGGGACGAAACCCGGCGACCTTGACTTTGATCTTGGTCTTCAGTGGTTCGTAATACGAAACGAATCGCACCAGCGAACTTCATCCGTTCGCGAAGGTGGTACCCATATGACGCGGGCTTCCGCGCCCGCACGTCGTATATGGTCTCCCCCCATTTTGCAACAGCAAAGTAACGTTCATGACAAAGGCAGGGTTGCGGTCGTATATCCGGCCTCATGGTGAGAGATTCTTTTTCTCTCGGGCCTTGATGAAATCCGCGCGCATTATCCTTATCGGTCCCTCGGCATCAAGTGCCTGACGTGTGGTCTGGTTTTTAATGCGCCGGTCTAACCTGTTTTGTCATCGCTTGTTAGTAAGCTGCCGCAATGTCTGGCAAGGTGAATCTATTTCTTTTTTAACTCCTGTTTGTTCTCGCTGCTAGCTTGCCGCTTGACTGGATTGGTAACGACTGCCATTCGTTAGGAGCGCCCAACCGATGCGGGCCATCTTATTGGCCAAAGCCACCGTGGCTTTGTTGACACCGCGCTCCAAACGTATTCGATTAATCCAGCGACTTAGCGGATCGTCTTTCCCTGCGGCATAAGTCACAACGGCTCGGGCGCCATGAACCAGCAAACTGCGTAAGTAACGATCTCCGCGCTTGCTGATGCCAAGTAAGTTTTGCTTGCCGCCGCTACTATGTTGACGAGGAACCAGCCCTATCGAAGCGGAAACATCCCGTCCTCGTTTGTAGTCTCTGCCGTCGCCAACTGCACTTCGAAAGGCACTGGCGACAATGGGACCAAATCCAGGAATAGTTTGCAGCCGCACACACGCTTCATCGCTTCGACTGAGTTGACTGAGCTGCTGGGTGTAAAAATCAATCTGGTCACTCAACGCGACAAAGTGCTCATAACTACGAGCGACAACCGCCCGAAAAGAATCACTCAAATCGTTGTCGGCGTCTTCCAGTATGGCAGGAATACCACGGCGAAGCGCACTGACACCTTGAGGTATGATCAATCCGAACTCAGCCAGGAGCCCGCGAAGACTGTTGCCTAAGGCTGTGCGTTCCTTGACCATTCTGGAGCGCAGCCGGTGCAGCGCCTGCATCTCTTGCTGTTGCACTGTCTTCACCGCAACGGTAGGCATGGTCGGCCGAGTAGCCGCTTCGGCAATGGCACAGGCATCGTTATAGTCGTTCTTGTTACCCCGCAAGTAAGGTTTCACATACTGTGGTGGGATCACCTTGACGTCGTGTCCCATTTCCTTCAGCTTACGCGCCCAATAGTGGCACCCGGCACAAGCCTCCATAGCGACTGTACATGGCGGCAGATTAACAAAAAACTCAGCGACTTGATGACGGCGTAACATCCGTTTCATAACCTGCTTGCCAACGTGATCAAAGCCGACAACATGGAAAACATTCTTTGCCAAGTCCAGCCCGACTGTACTAATCTTCATGGTGGTCTCCTCCTCGCATTTCGTTGATGGATAATCGATAACCCATCATGGCACACAGATGCCGTATTTTGAAAGCGGGGGGAGACCATCTCATCAGACCCCTTTTGCGTCGACAAAAGGGGCGCAAAATCGACTCCCAAGGGGTTGTCATCAATCAGCCTTCACGGAGTTGTTGCGGATCTTTTTCACGTCAGCCGCGTTATCGGTCGTCGCCATAGAACGACTATAGCTCCTCCCTCTGCCTTGCTGACGCAAAAAATCTCACGCAACACCTCTCGTTCTTCTGATTCATAACAACCCCATTGCACTCTATCGGGTTCCCTCTCTCTATTCTCTGACACCGCGATGTCGGCAAAACTCGCCCGGTCTGCATCAGTCCTCAAACAGGTTGCCGACAACCATCGCGGTGACCGTTCTCTTCGTTCGGCGCTGCTGAACGGGAGAGCTGGGCTGCTTAATAACACACCACTGCAGGGCGGGCACCGTCCCGCCCGTTTGATCGGTGCCACACCAGAGATAGAGCGCGACTGATGATTGTTATCAACGTTTTACGCCAAAGCTGATGAGTTGCACGATTCGCCGACCTAAAGGGCGGCGAGCCGAATCTGTGAAGCATCACGGAAGCAGACACAGTGTCGGTAAATCCAGGTTCTGGAGGTGTTCAAGCTGGTTTTTGCATCCTTTTGAGCGGCCAGTCAAAAGGATGTCGGCTGCCGGGACGAGACCCGGCGACCTTGACCTTGACCTTGAAATACAAATCACCTCAACAAATCCCCCAAGTCCACACAAAAAAAGCCCCGGCCAACAGGTCGGGGCTTCTTCAATACAGAACGAAAAGTTCTCAATCAGGCACGCGTCAGATCGCGATAACGAATACGATGCGGTTGATCAGCATCGCGGCCCAGCCGCTTACGACGATCCTCCTCGTATTCGCTGTAATTGCCCTCGTACCACACCACTTGACTGTCGCCTTCAAAAGCGAGCATATGGGTGGCAATGCGGTCAAGAAACCAGCGATCATGGCTGATCACCACCGCACACCCGGCAAAACTCTCCAACGCCTCTTCAAGAGCACGCATGGTGTTAACATCGAGATCATTGGTTGGTTCATCAAGCAGCAGCACGTTGGCACCACCACTGAGTATCTTGGCCAGATGGACCCGGTTGCGCTCACCACCGGACAGGGTACCAACCTTTTTCTGCTGGTCGCTGCCGGAAAAGTTGAAGCGTGCCACATAGGCACGGGAATTCACCTCGCGGGTGCCGAGCATCATCATATCCTGACCGCCGCTGATCTCTTCCCAGATATTTTTGTCGCCGTCGAGAGTATCGCGGCTTTGATCGACATAACCGAGTTGAACGGTACTGCCCAGTGTCAGGGTGCCGCTGTCCGGCTGTTCCTGACCGGTAAACATGCGCATCAGAGTTGTTTTACCGGCACCATTGGGACCAATCACCCCGACAATACCACCACGCGGCAATTTGAAGTTCATATCCTCCATGAGCAGACGACCATCAAAAGCCTTTTGCACGTGATCCGCTTCGATAACGATATCACCGAGACGCTGTCCGGGCGGAATATAGATCTCCAGATCACGGGTCTGGCTGTCGCCCCCCTCGTCGAGCAGTTTTTCATAGGAACTGATGCGGGCCTTGCTCTTGGCGTGGCGCCCCTTGGGTGACATGTTGATCCACTCCAGCTCACGCTGCAGGGTCCGCTGGCGGGCCGATTCCGCTTTTTCCTCATTCTGAAGACGCTTTTGCTTCTGATCCAGCCACGAGGAATAATTGCCTTTCCAGGGGATGCCATGTCCACGATCCAGTTCAAGAATCCATCCGGCAACATTGTCAAGGAAGTAACGATCGTGAGTCACGGCAATGACCGTGCCTTCGTAGCGTTGCAGATGTTGCTCAAGCCAGGCCACGGTCTCGGCATCGAGATGGTTGGTGGGCTCATCAAGCAACAGGATATCCGGTTTCTGCAGCAGCAGGCGGCACAGAGCCACCCGGCGCCGTTCGCCACCGGACAAAACATTAACATTGGCATCGGCCGGTGGGCAGCGCAACGCGTCCATGGCCAGATCGAGACGGGAATCGAGATCCCAGGCATCCAACGCATCGAGCTTATCCTGCACCTGAGCTTGCCGGTCACACAGAGCAGTCATGGCGTCATCGTCCATGGGTTCGGCAAATTTGAGGTTGATCTCTTCAAACTCCTTGAGCAGGTCAACGGTCTCCTGAACACCCTCTTCCACCACCTGACGCACGGTTTTGCTGTCATCCAACTGCGGTTCCTGCTCGAGGTAACCGACAGAATAGCCTTCGGATAAGACGGCTTCGCCGTTAAAATCTTTGTCCACACCGGCCATGATACGCAGCAGGCTACTTTTGCCGGAACCGTTAAGACCCAGAACACCGATCTTGGCACCGTAAAAATAGGACAACGAGATATCCTTGATGACGGGCTGCTTGTTGTAGCTTTTGCTGACCTTCATCATGCTGTAAATAATTTTTTTACTGTCTTCACTCATACACACAGACTCCTGTTATTCAAAAAGATCCACTTGATGTTTTTATAAGCGCCCGTTTCAAAACCATAGTTGCCCAAAGGGATCAATGACTTTTGGCAAAACCGCATTGTACGGATTTTTCCGTGCTTCGCCAATAGAGGATATCATCAGATGAATTTATGGCGATGTTTCAGCGCCTGAGATCATTCAGAGGGGCGTGCTATTTGCCGTCGATTCATGTACAAATTCAGGCTATACTAAAGAATGCACATTTTTCTTTCATTACTGCCTTTCTTGCTGATCATTGTCCTCATGGCCATCGCCGTCATTTTGGTTATCTCTTGGCGCCAGGCCCGCAAAATGACACGCAACTCCTGGCAAAAGCGTCAGCAACGCTATATCGAAACCCCGGATTTGCATCCGCTGCAACAGCTTGAAATCCATCGCCTGGATGCCCACACCATTGAATTAACCACGGTGGATGGCGAGACACTGTCGGCACTGTACCGTCCCGGCACCAATGGAGCAACCATCATCCTGTGTCACGGCTACAAGATGGATTGCAGTGAAATGATTCCGATTGCCGCCATGCTGGAGCGCTACGGCTACGGCGTACTGCTGCCGGACCTGCGCAGCCATGGCCACAGCAGCGGCGAACTGATCAGTTTTGGTTACCACGAATGGCAGGACCTTGATGCCGCGGTCGAGTTCATCCTCAGCCAACACCCCAACCAGGCCATTGGTCTGTTCGGCAATTCCATGGGTGGCGCCTTGGCCCTGTGTTATACCGCCCGTGATCCACGCATCTCAGCGGTTGTTGCCCAGTCCCCCTACGCCTCCATCGCCCATACCATCAATCTTAGCGTCAAGCGATTTACCGGACTGCCAGCCTATCCTTTTGCACCACTGATCAATTTTTTTGCCCAGCGCCAACTTAAATTCAACAGCGCCGCAGTGGCTCCGCTGCACTGTATCGGCGACATCAGTCCGCGCGCCATTTTACTGATGATGGGCGGTCAGGATCAGGTGGTACCCAGTGAAGGCGTTTTTGCCCTTGAAAAAGCCGCCGGTGACCCGGTGGAACTGTGGTTTGACGAACAGCTTGATCACGTTGAATTCTACCATCAGCATCCGCAGGAGTTTGAGCAGCGGGTTACCCGCTTCTTTGATCGCACTCTGCACGACACATCAGCATCACGACATTCACAATAAAGCAAATTTTGTCCAACAATCGGTTTTCATAAAAAGTTTAACATGTGCTATTATTGGGTCTTCTCATCTGCAAGGATTCAATTCATTGACAAGGTCTACCATGCCCGTTCGCTGCTTCATCCTCCTGTTTTTTACGGTACTGTTAATTGTGCAAAGTCCGGCCTGGGCTGAACAGACCGCACTGGAACAGGTGGTGGTACAATTTGACTGGAAATACCAGTTTCAGTATGCCGGTTTCATCATGGCACGTGAGAAGGGTTTTTACGCGAAACAGGGACTGGACGTTTCCCTGCTTGAATATCAGCCCGATACCAATATCGTCCATGAGGTGCTGTCGCACCATGTCAATTACGGCATGCACAACTCCAGTCTGATTGTTGAAAACAAAAAAATCCTGCCGATTGTTTTACTGGCGTCCTACTTTCAACGCTCGCCGCTGGTATTTGTCACTCAACCCGGCATCAAATCACCGGCCGACCTCAGAGGCAAAGTGATCATGGCCACCAGTGATGAGCTGCAATACAGCTCTCTGGCGTTGCTGCTCAACCATTACAACATCACGCCTCAAAACTCCACCATAGCCGCCCAAAAGTTCTCCATCGACGATTTTATCAACGGCACTGTCGATGCGATGAGTGCCTTTCTCTCCAACCAGATTTATGAATTAAACCAGCAGAAAGTCGCTTATAACATCATCAATCCGGCGGACTATGGTTTTATCATGAGCGCGGCCAATTTGTTTACCAGCCAAGAAGAGGCGCTCAAACATACAGGACGCACCCGGCGTTTTCTCCAAGCAACCAACCAGGGCTGGCAGTACGCGTTTGATCATCCGGAAGAAACAATCCAGACGATTCACAACAAATATGCGCCTCAAAAGCCGCTGGACGCCTTGCGCTTTGAAGCCAACGTCACTCGCGAACTGTTTCTTCTCGATCTGTATCCCATCGGCACCATCAAACCTGAACTGACGTCTCTGACCTACAAACAGTTGTTGTCGCGCAATATCATCGACGGCCACGCCCCGTTGCCGGCCTATCAGTTTGACGAAGTCATTGAGAAACACACTCAGAACACCGCGTTCACAACCCGAGAACAGCAGTATCTCGACAAAAAAAAGGTGATTCGCGTCTGTGTCGATCCCGAATGGATGCCTTTTGAAGGCTTGGTTAACGGCAAGCATTACGGAATTTCCGCCGACTACCTCAACCTGTTTCAAGAGAAATTACCGATTCCGCTTGAAGTCGTCGAGACCTCTTCCTGGCAGGAATCTCTCGATGCCGCCAAAGCACGCCGCTGTGATATTTTTTCCCTGGCGGCAAAAACGCCGGAACGCAGCACCTATATGGACTTCACCCATCCGTATGTCACCCTGCCGGTGGTCATCGCCACGACCATGGATAAAATCTTTATTGACGACATCGGGGATATTATCGACCAGCCCATCGGGGTGGTTAAGGGGTATGCCATTGGCGAACAGTTACGCGCCGAGTATCCAAACGCTAACATTGTCGAAGTGGACTCCATCAGCGATGGTCTGGAGCGGGTGGAAAGCGGCGAGCTCTACTGCTACGTCGACAACCTGATGGTCATTGCGGAACAGATTCAAAAAGAGTTCACCAGTGTCATCAAAATCAGCGGTCGTGTGGACGATAAAGTCGCCCTGGCCATCGGCACCCGCAACGATCAACCCGAGTTGCACAGCATCTTTGACAAGCTGATCCACACCGTGACTCCAGAGCAGGAGCAGGAGATTTACAACCGCTGGTCCTCCGTCAAACAGGAGATGGGATTCAACTACACGTTATTCTGGAAAATTTTCGGTGTGTTGGCGTTTATCGCCGGTGTGTTCAGCGTCCATTACTATCAGCTACGCAAATACAACCAACGTTTGCTCGTCCTGTCGGAAACCGACAAACTGACAGGTCTGGCCAACCGCCTCAAGCTCGACAAGATGCTGTTGGAGCAGGAACAATTATTTGTCCGCTACCAGATTCCGTGCGGTGTCATCATTTTCGATATTGATCATTTCAAAACCGTCAATGACACCTATGGTCACCCGGTGGGAGATCAAGTGCTCAAAGAGATGGCCCAACTCATCCGGGAAAACATCCGGGTCACTGATCACGTAGGGCGCTGGGGCGGAGAAGAATTTTTGATTATTGCGCCAAGCAGCAACCTGGAAGAAACCGAACAACTGGCAGACAAACTGCTCAGTGCCCTGCGCAATCATCAATTTGATCAGGTGGGAACGGTCACCGCCAGTTTCGGCGTCTGCGCTTTACGCCATGAACTAAGCGCCAGTAAAGTGTTGAGTCTGGCCGACAAAGCCCTCTACCAAGCTAAAGCCGAAGGACGCAATCGGGTGATCAGCTGCGTTAGCGAATAACTCTTTTGCAACGCGACACGATTTTTTGCAGCCAATTGGCGACAACCGGCAATGACACCACAAGCAATACGGCCACACAGATTTTTTCAACAGCAGGGTCAAGCCATTCGCCACCGCTACCGAGACGCGCCTGGGGGGACCAAGCCATAACACGATACACCTGATCCACCAGCCAACCACACAACAGCGCTCCACCACTGACCATCATCAGATAGACGGCGGTTCCGCGCTTGCCGAGAATCGACACCAGCACCGTCAGTGACGTGATATTGGTCGCCGGACCAGCCAGCAGGAACACCAACGCGGCACCGGGACTGACCCCTTGCAGAATCAACGCCGCGGCAATGGGTGTGGAGGCACTGGCACAGATATAAATGGGAATGCCCACCGCCAACATGATCAGCAACGAAGAAACGCCACCGCCTAACCATGCCTCCATCACGGACGCCGGAATCAGGGCGGTGATCAGACTGGCCAACAACAGGCCGAAGAAAAACCACAGCGCCATATCCTGCCACACCTTGGTGAAGGCATAGCGAATCCCCTGAATCAGACTGCGCCGTGTTTCACTGGTGGATGAGCAACAACAATCGTCCGTCTGCGCCGGTTTATGATCTGGAACAACAAACAGATTCTCAACAATACCGGCAGCCACAGCACTGATCAACGCCGCCACCGGCCGTATCACCGTAAGAAAAGGATCCAGCAGGGCATAACTGACGGCAATCGAATCGACCCCGGACTCGGGCGTGGCAATCATGAAGGCCGTGGTCGCACCGCGATTAGCGCCCTGCTGTTTCAACGCCACAGCCGCCGGCAGCACGCCACAGGAACACAGCGGCAAGGGAATACCAAACAGGGCCGCCTTGATGACCGGCAAAACTCTCCCTTGCCCCAATTGGCGGGCAACCATGTCGCTAGTCAAAAACGTACTCAACACACCGCTGATCAGCAGACCGAACAGAATATACGGTGCCGATTCCATCAACAAATGCCAGGCATTTCCACCAATAGTGGTCAACACTTCCATCAACGTCTTTCGTCCAATTGGTTGAGTAACCGTTGCGCCTGCTCTTTTTGAGCTGGATAAGTCGCCGCCCGTTTTAATGCCCGGCTGGCCTGCGACCACAGCTCACCGTTCCAGGCGGCATATCCGGCCATCAGCCACTGAGAACCGGGAGAGTCCGCCTCACCGGCCAACGTGCTGAACACCTCATACGCCTCAGCAAAATGACCTAGACGAAATAACAACTGCCCCTGCAACGCCCGCAACTTCGGATTGTCTCCCTGACGAGCCCATTGAAGGGCCTGTTGCGGCTGATGTTGATTAAGGCAGGCATGGGCCAGCCGCGTCAGCACGCTGTCATCATCGGGGCGCTGTTGCAACAATTGCTCGTAATAACGCTCGGCCTGTTGCGGAACACCGAGCTGCAGATGCAGATCACCAAGCAGCTGAGCTTCCTGCTCCGACAGGGGCCGCAGATAATCCACCACCTTGAGACTGACCAACGCTTGACGGTATTGTTGCCTCTCCAGATACGCATAGGTCAACACTGTCCACCAGCGCGGGTAAAGACCATCCACCTCGGTATAGCGGTTCAATGCGCTAATCGCATCATCATAGCGCTCAAGAGTCAGATACTGCTGCACCAGAACTTCCCGCCAGCGGCGTTGTTCCGCACCCTGAGTCTGTTGCACCAGAATCATCAGTTGTGACAACGCCTGTTGCGGCTGATCAAGATTGAGATACACCTGCACCAGCGCGGCGCGCCAGGGCAGCTCCACCTGCTGCGGATCAAGAGCCACCAGTTGACGAAGCAGGTGTTTTGCCCGCTCCCATTCCCCGCTCTGCATAAAACACAGCGCTGCGTTGTAACGCAGTGAACGTCTGGGCGGATCACTCAAGGTAAAAGCCCGCTCAAAACTTGTACCGGCCGCAACATACAGTTCGAGTGCGTACTGTGTCTGAGCCAGATTCAACCAGCCCGGCAAATAGTCCGGCGCTTTATCAACCACCTGCTGCAGCCACAGTAACGCCTGCTGCGGACGCTCACTGAGCAGATAAATGTTGCCACGGGTAAAATCGATCAAATAGTGATCCTGATCGCTCTTATTCTCTCCCAGAGCCGTCAAGGCCTGGTCGTAGAGCTTTTCATCCATCAACTGCTGGGCAGCCAACACCTGACGTCGCACATCAAGAGGAATATCGGCCCCATGTACACCAGACGGCAGGCTCACCATCAGGAGCAGAACCAAGAGAAAACAGTCCAGCAATCTCTTCATCACGACTCCAACTCAAAACGGATCGTGGTCACGACCCAACTGCGTACCGGCTTGCCCTGCACGGTTCCCGGCGTGAACCGCCAGCGACGGATACCACGCTCCACCGTGGTTTCAAACATCTCCGGCGGTTGCGCCTCGAGAATATGCACCTGTTCAACCGCACCTTGCGTGGAGATAAGCAGTTTGACCTTGACCCAGCCCTCAATACCGAGGCGCTTGGCCCGTAACGGATAGATAAACGGCGATTGGGCCAGTGGCGTCAACGGTCGATCCAAAGCGTCACTGTCGAAGACGTCCGGCACCGGCGCAACGTCGGCCAGCGCGACATCGGGCATGGCGATATCGCCCATACTCGGCAACTGAGGCGACAGTTGCAGATTCATCTTCAGCAGAGGTGGGGTCGGCTGAGGGGTTTGCGTCGGGGTGAGCCGTTTATGAACCTGGGGCTGAGGCTGCGGTTTTTGCTCCGCCACCTGCTTTTTCGGTGATGGAGGAGGTGAAACACGCACCACCTGCACCGCAGAAGTCGGCAAATCCGCTGTGGCTTCAACGTTCTGCCCGGTCAACTGCGGCAACAACCAGAACAGCGCCAGATTGATCGCCAGAGTGGCGACAATCGCGGTACCCCACGCGCAGAGAGGATGCTCGGCAAGTTGCGTCAGTCTCACATGCTGCTCCCGCTGGGCGTTCCTGCCGCCAGAGCAACATCCTGCGCTCCGGCCTGACGGCAGGCATCCATCACCTCAACGGCCGTGCCGGTGCGGCTGCCACGATCAGCAACAATCACCACGCTGCCTTCGGGATTTTCGGCCAAGGCACGTTCGACATGTACGCGAATGGCCCGCACATCGATCATTCGCCCTTCGATGTAAATCCGGTCATCGTCACTGATGGCAATCAGGATGGTGGCCTTCTCCTTGCTCACCGCGGTATTGGCCGTTGGCCGTTGCACGTCAATGCCGGTCTCACGGACAAAACTGGTGGTAACCAGAAAGAAGATCAACAGAATAAACACCATATCGATCAACGGGGCAATATTGAGTTCCAACCCCTGACGTTTGGCGCGCCGACTGGAGGTGATATTAATCATAACTCTCCTCCGTGGGCCAGTTGCCGTTTCAATGTCAGAGCCAGCGACTCCACCTGATGCGTGAGATTACCTGCCCGCCGCTGAAGAAAGTTGCGCATGTACAGGCCGGGGATGGCAATCAGCAGACCGGTCTGGGTGGTGATCAGCGCTTCGGAAATGCCTCCAGCCATCGCCCGAGCATTGCCGGTACCAAATACGGCAATGCTGTTAAAGGTGGCTATCATGCCCACCACGGTGCCGAGCAGACCGAGCAGCGGCGCAATGGCGGCCAACACACCGATTAAGGTCAAGCCACGCTCCAGGGGATGGGAAACCGCCATACTCGCTTCATCAACAATATGGCTGTCAAGCTGTGCATCGCCACTGCGCCGCCGGAAGAACTCACGGATCAACTGCCCCTGAACGCCCGACAGCACAGCATGACCGGCATTGTCCAAAACCCGCACCATGTGGTCCTCACTTTTGGTTGGTCGGTACAATGCTTTGAGCGTGACCAGTTTGTGAACAATTAACGCCCACAACAACAACGACACCACGGCCAGCGGCAGCATAACCAGGCCCCCAGCGCTCAAGTAATCTTCAATCGGATACCACAGCGCATGGATCATGACGGCTTATCCGGGGTAACGCGGGTTTTACAGATCACATTGACAAAGCGGATCGCCCGCTCCTCCAGCTCACCAATCACCATCTCGACCCGTCGTGACAACAGGCTGTGGCACAGCATGATGGGGATGGCCACGGCCAGACCGAGCATGGTGGTCACCAGAGCTTCGGAAATACCACTCGACATCAGGCGCGGATCACCGGTGCCGTGGAAGGTGATCACCTGAAAAGTGTTGATCATACCGGTGACCGTGCCGAGCAGACCCAGCAACGGCGCAATGGACGCCAGCACCGCCAGCGTCGACAGAAACCGTTCCAAGCGAGGGATCTCACCGAGAATGGCTTCCTGCAGGGAATTCTCCAGATCTTCGCGATTCAGGTCGCGATACGGCAGTCCAGCGCGCAATACCCGCGGCAACGGCTTGTCGTCATGCTCTTGGCAGGCCGTTTCACAATCGTGCCATTTACCCTGCTCAATCAGCGGTTCAAGACGGCTGAGGAAGGCGCTACCATTGAATCGATTGCGACGCAAAAACCAGCTACGTTCGCCAATCAATACCACAGCCACGGCGCCGATCAGTAAAATCGGCCAGACGATAAAACCACCCTGGCTCAGTTGGTCGTTAAAATCGGTCTGATACATCAACTGGCGCAGAGAAGCACCGCGCCCGACATCGATGGGCGCCTGAGCGGTTTCCCCATCCAGGTAACGGTCAATCTGATGTTGCCAGCGCCGCGCCGGCAGTTCTGACAGAGCAAACAGCCGACTACTCGCCTCGGAGTAGAGCAGAAAGCCGCTCTCTTCGTCAGTGCGGTAGGCGGCACTGAAATCGCCCAGCAACAGCACTTGGGCCGAGCGCGTCTCCCCCTGACGGTCGACAATGTTCTGGTCGACAATCTGCACCTCACCAGTGCCACGCATCTCATCGAGCAAGGCCTGGCTCATGGCCGCCACATCATCCATGGCCGGCACATCGTCCTGCTGCTGCAACCGATTGAGCACTGCCGTGCGTTGAGGATGGAGTGCATTGAGTTGACTGCTGTGCAGCAAGCCGTCGGCATCTTTGGCGGCCAGACGGATAAAACCGAGCAGCTCCTGCAAGCGCAGACGCTGTTCCTTCTGAGCCTTTTCCAAACGGGTTTGCTGCTGTGCCAGAGTTTTTTCCTGTTTCTCCAAGGCCTGGTGACGTTTTTTCAACCGCATCACGGTACGGCGGGCGTCATCCACAGCCGCCGTCAGGGCCTGTCGGTCACGGGTCAGAATCTGCAACTGGCGACGGGCCTGCTCTTCAGCCTGTTGCTGTTCCGCCTGTGCTTGGGCAATCACTTGCTGTTGCTGTTCTTTAACCGCCTGGGCCTGCACGCGTTGATCCTCAGCCTGAGCCGGACAGCTCAACAGGGCCATCAACGCGACCATAACCAGAGTTTTCAGCCGCCTCATTGCGCCACCACCTTGCCCAGCGGCAGAGTGAGCAGATCAACAGGACGGTGTTTTCCGGCCATCTCCACGGCTTTGCGCAAATCACCGTTGGCGCGATCATCGAGACCGAGCCATTCGCCTTCGGCCGGATCGTAAACCGCACTGCGCTGACCATCCAGCGATTGGGCAAACAGGGCTAACCGTCCCACCTGAAGTTCATTCATCAACGTCGACGTGCCATTGACAGTGATATTCTTCTGCACCACGTCAAAGCGGCGGCCATAGGCGGCTTCCACCTGCAAGGCTTCGAAGACACGCCGGAACTTCTCACCAATCGACAGCTCACCCTCCTCAAGGGACGCATTTAACGCGCTGACGCGCTGGTGCCGCTCTTCAACAAGAAACGGCAGATCTTTTTCAACCTGCTGACCAAGCAGCTCAACCACTTGGGCAAGAAACGGCACCATTTCGTCGGTCAGGCGCGCCGATTCAACCAGATCCTGTTGCAACGCGCCAATGCGTTGCTGGCGTTGCGCAACCTGATGATCGAGCTGAGCACACTGTTGCTCCAACTGCGCTTTTTGTCGGTTGAACTGCTCCAATTGATCCACCATTTTTTCCCGCTGGGCCTGCCAGGCATCATCCTGCTTCTGAGCCTGCTGACGCACTTCGAGGGTTTGGGAAATCGGAGTAGTCACCTGACCAGGAAAAGGTTGCGCCCAAGCGGTTGCCGTGCACAACAACAAAGCCGTACTGTTCAAAAGCCGGTATAAATTCAAGAAAATCTCCTGTAAGATGAGCGGCTGATTGTCAAAAACCCTTGATGCAAGGGCTTCTATCTATCGCCTGAACCAATAGCGGATTCAAGCCATAGCAAATAGTACACGTTATCAAACCCATTATGGAGATTCAAATGGATTCAGCACAGCTTGAGGCCTACTTCAGAAACACAACAGGCAGCGGCATCCTATCCACCGCCGGAAGTGATGGACGTGTCAATTCAGCGCTCTATGCCAAGCCGCGTTTTTTCGAGGATGGCAGCGTGGCGTTCATCATGCTCGACCGCCTCAGCCATCACCATGTGGTAAGCAATCCCCATGCAGCCTATCTGTTCCTTGAGGATGCCGAAGGCTACCAGGGCGTCCGCCTGCATCTGCGCAAGCTGCGCGAAGAACTGAACACCCCGCGCATTGAAGAGTTACTCACCGAATCGGGGCGTAGCTACGTCGGCAACAAGGACCGCTACCTGGTGTTCTTCGCCATTGAACAGGTGCTGCCGTTAGTCAGCCCGGCTCAGGATGCCGCATCATGATCCGCATCGATATTCCCGGCTACAAGACACTCAACTTGCAGCATCTGGTTCTTGACTATAATGGCACTTTGGCCTGCGACGGCCAACTGATCAGCGAACTGATCCCGCTCCTGCATCAACTGGCCGCCAACCTGACCCTGCACGTGATCACGGCCGATACCCACGGTAGCGCCGCCCAGCAACTCGCTGCGGTTTCTGCCCGGCTTGAGGTGCTTGACCCACACAATCAGGATACCGGCAAACAACGCTTCATCCATCAACTGGGTCACGATAACTGTGCAGCCATCGGCAATGGCTACAACGACCACCTCATGCTCAGGGATGCCGCACTCGGCCTGGCGGTTATCGGCCCGGAAGCCGCTGCAACAATCGCACTGAGTGCTGCAGACACCGTTTGCCTGAGTTGTTATGAAGCCCTTGAATTATTGCTGCGCCCGGCACGGCTCATCGCGACGTTACGCAGATAAAAAAATTCGATGTTTCGCTATATGGTTAAAACCGAATAAACTTGACAAAAGCACTCAGATATTTATCATCAACACAAACTTTACCATCAACCCCCTAAAACCAAATCCACAGGAGGATTATCCCGTGAAGTTGACTCATCTTATTCTCATCGCACTGCTGACTTTTGGATTAGCAGCCTGCAAGGGCTCCAACGATCAGGCTGCGGCTCCGGCCGAACCGGCCCCCCCTGCACATGGTGAGGCTGGACACGATCATGCGGCTGACGCTGCCGCACAACAGATGTCGGGCAGTGTGCTCGAAACCATGAATACCGCCGGATATACCTACATTAAAGTAAAAACCGACACCGAAGAAATCTGGGCGGCAGCACCTGAATTCCCGGTTAACGTTGGTGATAAAGTGGTTATCCCCCAAGGGATGGCCATGCCCAACTATCACAGCAATACGCTGAACCGCGATTTTGACGTGGTCTACTTTGTCACCAGCGTACTGGTGGCCGGTCAGGATGCTCCGCTCAACCCCGGCGAGGCCATGGGTGATGCCGCAGCCATGGGTCACCAGAAGCCAGTGACCGCGCCCATGGATATGGACTTCTCCGATCTGACCAAGCCTGAAAATGGTTATACTGTTGCCGAGATCTATGCCCAGAAAGATACCTTGGCCACTAAAGAGGTCGCAATCCGCGCTAAAGTGGTTAAATTCAGTCCGAAAATCATGAAGACCAACTGGATTCACCTTCAGGATGGTAGTGGAGAAGCGGGCAGCAACGATCTGACCATTACCACCAGCAGCGAAGCTGCGGTTGGCGATACGGTTCTGGTCAAGGGGATTCTCGATCTGAATCAGGACTTCGGTTACGGTTATCAGTACGACCTGATCATCCAGGATGCCAAGGTCACTGTCGAATAAACCTCGACACAGAACCTGAATAAAAAAAACGCCTGCGAGCTTTGTTCGCAGGCGTTTTTTACGTTTATCACTCTGGCAACCGGTCAGGCCTGCGGATAATCAACCAGAGTGCCGTCCGCAGCGCGCAGGCGGGCATGATCGCCAAGACGCTGCACGTAGTCGGGAGTCACCGGCACTTTGCCGTGACCGCCGGGCAGGTCAACAATATAGCTCGGCACGGCCAACCCGGACAGAGGTCCACGCAAATCATCCATGATAGCAATACCGTCCTCAATACGGGTGCGAAAATGGCTGGTCCCGCAAGTCAGGTCCATCTGATGGAGATAATAAGGACGCACCTGCAAGCGATACAGAGTATGAAACAATTTAAACAACGTCTCGCTGTTGTCGTTGACACCTCGCAGCAATACAGTCTGATTGGCCACGATCACTCCACTGCGCACCAGGCGCTGGCAGGCTTCCACTGTTGCTTCGGTAATCTCACGCGGATGGTTGAAGTGGGTGAGAAAATACAACGGCTGATAGCGGCGCAACAGCGCACACAGCGCGTCGGTAATCCGCTCGGGCATCACCACCGGAGCACGGCTGCCGATACGCACCACCTGAAGGTGAGGGATACGGCTGAGGCGTGCCAGCACATCATCAAGCAATCGGTCCGACATGGTCAGAGGATCGCCACCGGACAAAATCACTTCATTGATCTCAGAATGCTCGGCAATATAGTCGATCCCTTTGAGAATATCGCCCAATGAAACCGACATGGATGAACAGCCCACCTTGCGCTTGCGGGTGCAGAACCGGCAATAACTGAAGCAACTGCCCGCGACCAGCAACAGCGCCCGGTACGGATAACGATGCACCAAGTGAGGAACCGGCGACAACTGTTCCTCATTGAGAGGGTCAACAAATGACGAGTCGTCGAGCAATTCACGCGGATCCGGAACCACCTGACAACCCAACGGATCATCCGCCTGCTGAATCAATTCAAACTGGTGGGGGGTAATGCGCATGGGGTAACGCTCGGCCACCCGAGTCAGGGCGCCGGCATCCAGCCCAAAGCGTTGCGCCACCAGATCGGGACACAGGATGGAATTTCGGGAACGTTCCTGCCACAACTCCATCAATTACTCCCGGCAGGACTGTTCGGACAAGAACAGGTAAAGAGACATGCCCAGCAGACCGGTGGCGCGTAACAACGCGGCGGCAAGCGTCGACCACATCCCGGCAGTGCTGCCAAAACAGCCACAATCAATACTCAAGCCACGAATCATCGCGGAGAGCAGTGCCACGGCAAACATACTGTTGAGAACAATACTCAGCAGGGACGCAGAGCGCCACCAACGCGGCAGCAACAGGGCGATGGCCACGACAATTTCCAGTGTCGGCAAAATGCTGGCCAGAAGCAAATTACCCCACTCGGGTAACAGTTGATAACGACCAATTGCCTCAGCAAATGCGTAGGTATCAAGCAGCTTCTGGCTACCGGCATAGCAAAAGACCCCGGCAACAATCAGACGGGCAAACAGGACAACGGGCTGTTTCACGGCATCCCCCGCTCTACGGCAAAACCACGTTGTTGCCAGTCGGCAAAGCCACCTTCATAGAGCAATATGGTGGTAAAACCGGCGCGAAACAGCTCTTCGCCGACGACAAAAGAATCATCGCAGTGCTCCCCACTGCAATAAACCAGCACCTGCTCCTGCACCAGACAGCAATCGACCACGCTGGACAGGGCTCGTCGGTCACCACGCGGAGCTGACCGCGCTGCGGGCAGATGCCCATCGGCATAGGCATCAACAGAACGGGCATCAACGATCAGATGGTTTTGTTTCTGCCACTGCATCACCTGCTCCGCATCCACAGGAACAGGCTGATACTCTCCTGCCTCCGGTGGCGTCAAACATGTTTGTTCCGCGCAATTCTGCCAGTGTCGGAAATTAATGACCAATCCCACGACTACAGCCACCGCCACAAGCAGACAGCATTGTGTAAACAATTTTTTCATGGCAGAACAACACCCGAACAGGTTTGAAAAATGAGAGGAACCGTTAATAATGGTACCAAACCCGCTGCGCCTTGACCACCCTATTCCTTTATGGTCACCACGCAACGAGCGTGGTATATTTCCATTTTGACTTTATATCTGGAGGAGCCATGCAACACTTTGCCCTGACCATTATCGGCCGCGACCGCCCTGGGATCGTTTCCAGCACTGCTGAAATTCTCTACCAACTTGGTTGCAATATCGCCGATTCGAGCAACAACATCCTCGGCGGCCAGTTCGCCATGATCCTGATCATTTCGCATCCCACAATTACCGATCGCGATGAGATCGCTACCGCCTTTGCCCAACTGGAAGAACAAGGGTTGTCGGTCTTCGTTCGCACTTTAAAGCCCGGTGGCGAACAACGGCCTGAGCTGCCCGGCGAGCTGTGCATGATCTCGGTGTACGGTTCTGACAAGCCCGGCATCGTCTATCAGGTAACCAAGGTGCTCAGCGACAACGACATCAACATCATCGACCTCAACACCAAACTGGTCGGCTCCTCGGAACGTCCCGTTTATGTGATGATGTGCGAAACGTTGTTGCCGGAGAATATGACGAGCGATGACATCAGAGACATCATGGCTGAACTGAAAAAACAACTCAGTGTCGACATCTCGGTGCGCACAGTGACACCAGTGGAGTTATAACATGGCAGTACGTGAGGTTCTGGTCTATCCCGACCCACGCTTAAAGGAAGTTTGTCAACCGGCTGAAGTTGGCCATGCGGACACGGCCGCATTGGTACAGGATCTCATCGATACCATGTACGATTCCGGCCATTCGGTGGGAATTGCCGCACCGCAGATCGGTGTGTGTCAGCGGGTTGCCGTGGTGGATGTGTCCAACAGCAAGTTGGGGAAAAAACACAATCATGGTCTAATGACCATGGTCAATCCCACGATTATCGAATCCACCGGCAGTAAAGTGATGCGCGAAGGCTGCATGAGCGTACCCGACTACACCGGCAACGTCGAACGGGCGCGGGAGATTGTCGTCCAATTTTATGACCAGGAGGGGCAGGATCAGGTGGTGCGCTGCAAAGGGTTTGAAGCGGTGGCCATTCAACACGAGCTTGACCACCTCGACGGCCTGTTGTTTCTCGACCGGGTTTCCAACCCCAAGGCCGATATTTTTAAACGCAAGCAATGACCATGAATCGCGTGCTATGGTCCGGTGTATTTGTTCTGCTGTGGATAACGCAAAGTGCCGCTCTGGAACTGACCAACAGCCACGGAACGGTGCGCTTCAATCACGATGAGCACAAGATGTACGTGGAGTGCCAGACCTGCCATCACGCCAAAACGGAGAGTTGTCGGCGGTGTCATCCGAAAAACAATGCCTTTGGTCGAGCCAAGATTTTCCACATGCTGTGCCGTAGTTGCCATAAAAGCCGCCAGACGGGGCCAACGGAATGTCAGGGCTGTCATCAGCCCAAAGAGGCTGCGAACACGCTGGATTATTCGCGGCTGGGTGAATGAATCCTTCAGTAGAAAAAGGCTGACTCCTTAATAGGGGATCAGCCTTTTTTCCTTTACGGTGCTGCTGAACGGGAGGGTTGGGCTGCTGAATAACACACGACTGCAGGGCGGGCACCGTCCCGCCCGTTTGATCGGTGCCACGGAAGAAATAGAAAGAGGCGTAAAAGGTTATCAACGTTTTACGCCAGTGCTGATGAGTTGCACGATTCGCCGACCTAAAGGGCGGCGAGCCGAATCTGTGAAGCATCACGGAAACAGACGCATTGTCGGTTAATCTGAGGGCCAGGAGGTGTTCAGCCGGTTTTTGCATCCTTTTGAGCGGCCAGTCAAAAGGATGTCGGCTGCCGGGACGAAACCCGGCGACCTTGACTTTGATCTTGAGCTTCAGTGGTTCGTAATACGCAACGAATCGCACCGGCGAACTTCTTCCGTTCGCGATGTTGGTACCCACGTGACGCGGGCTTCCGCGCCCGCACTTCGGGGCACTTTTGCGTCGACAAAAGTACCGCAAAATCGACTCCCGCCATTGCACCCTCCGGGTTCCCTCTCTCCATTCGCTTACATCGCAATATCGGCAAAACTCGCTAACGCTCAAACAGGTTGCCGACAACCATTGCGCTGACGTTCATTGCGTTCGGTGCTGCTGAACGGGAGGGCTTGGCTGCTCAATTACACGCGACTGCAGGGCGGGCACCGTCCCGCCCGCTTGATCGGTGCCACGGAAGAAATAAAGTGCAGCTTCAATTGGTTATCAACGTTTTACGCCAAAGATGATGCGTTGCACGATTCGTCGACCTAAAGGGCGGCGAGCCGAATCTGTGACGCATTACGGAAACAGACGCATTGCCGGTTAATCTGAGGGCCAGGAGGTGTTCAGCCGGTTTTTGCATCCTTTTGAGCGGCCAGTCAAAAGGATGTCGGCTGCCGGGACGAAACCCGGCGACCTTGACTTTGATCTTGAGCTTCAGTGGTTCGTAATACGCAACGAATCGCACCGGCGAACTTCATCCGTTCACTATGGTGGTACCCACGTGACGCGGGCTTCTGCATCATGTGGAACGGACATTCAAAAGAATGTCGGGGAAAACCCGGCGATCTTGACCTTAGTGTGTAATTTTAAAGGCTCTCACAAAAAACCAGCATAGACATTTGTGAGAGCCTCATCCATGGCTTAAAAACCTTAGATCTACTCGGCACACCGCTTCTTCAAAAACTCCACCAGCGCCCGCACACCAACCCCGGTACCGCCAACAGGCTGCCCCGGCTTACCCTTCTCTTCCCAAGCGGTGCCGGCAATATCCAGATGCGCCCAGCGTTGCTCTTCGGTAAACCGATTGAGGAACGCCGCAGCAGTGATCGTTCCGGCTGGTCGCCCACCGATATTCTTCACATCCGCGACCTGACTCTTGATCTGCTCACGATAACCGTCAAACAACGGCAGCGGCCAAATCGGCTGCCCTGCAGCATCTCCAGCCTCACGCAGTGCGGCGATCAGCGGTTCATCATTGCCGACAACGGCACTGCTGTGATGGCCGAGAGCTATAATGCACGCCCCGGTCAAAGTTGCGAGATCGATCATCACCTCTGGCTCGAATTGCGCCGCCCAGGTCAAAGCATCGGCCAGAATCAAGCGTCCTTCGGCATCGGTATTGAGGATTTCAATGGTCTTGCCCGACAACGAAGTGACAATATCACCGGGTCGCGTGGCCCGATCCGACGGCATGTTTTCAACCGCGGGAACAACACCAACCACATTGATCGGCAACTTGAGACGGGCAACGACAGACAGGGTAGCCAACACGGCTGCACCGCCAGCCATGTCCATCTTCATCATATCCATGCCCTCGCCGGGCTTGAGGGAGATACCGCCGCTGTCAAAGGTGACCCCCTTTCCCACCAGTACCACCGGAGCCTGATCTTCGCTGCCACCGCGATAATCAAGGCAGATCAAACGCGGCTCACAAATGCTGCCCTGAGCCACCGCCAACAGCGCACCAAAGCCCTGACGTTTGAGTTCGGCCGGACCGAGAATCGTGCATTTCATGCCGGTTTGCTCGGCAACCTGCCAAGCCTGCTCAGCCAGATAGTCAGGCGTTTTAACATTGCTCGGCTCGTTGACCAGATCACGGGCGAACCACACTCCGCGACTGATCTGTTCACGCTGAGCCACGGTAGCCTGCACATCGCCAAGAAGTTCCTCATCAATACCACTAAGGATGCAGACCATCTCTTGCGGCTCCGTCTCTTCGGGCTTTTTATAACGCGTATAGCGATACGCCTCCAGCATCACACCATCCAGCAGGGCATCCGCCACGTCGCCAATACTTTCAGCAGCAAAGGTGTCACACTCAAACAGGTAGCGTGACAGTTTCTTTTTGCGTAATTGGGACACAACCAGTGCACCGGTCTGACGCCAGACGTCAACCGACAAGGCTTGCTGTTCGCCCAAACCGACCACAAGCAATCGAGGAGAGGTCTCACAACCACAATGAAGCAACAGGGTTTGCCCTTTTTTTGCGGCAAACTCACCATCTTCACGGGCACGTCGCAAAAGACGACCCTCCTGCGTGTCTTCAGCAACCGGCAACGACGACCAACCTTGTTCCGTCATGGCAACAATACGGCAATCAACCGGGTCATCCCAGCACGTCACAGTATGTACAAAAAATTGTGTCATTTTTTCTCTCCTGATTAGAGACGGTCAACGCAATTGCAACTTAATCCCGCCGACATTCACTTATAAGTTCTTAATATCACAAAACAAAAAACAGCTAGCTCCAACGTCTTTTTATTGCATTTTATCGATTCAATGCTAGGTTAAACGTTAGTGATTTTACCCATTGACAGGATGAACTCATGCAAACTTTCGACACCAGCCATTTTCGTAAACGTCTTATCGCTTACGTTGTTTTGAGCCTGCTGTTGATCTGCATCACTATCGGCAGCCTGACGGTTGCCTCGCAATACAGCATACTGAAAGAAAACTGGAAAGCCAATCTTCTTGAACAGGTTGAAAACAAACAACTGATTGTCAAAAGTTATCTGATTAAAACCATCAGCCTGGCACAACAGATGGCCAGTCGCAGCTTCATCCGTGACCTGCTTAAAGAGTATAAAGAGGGCACCCTGCCCCTCGACGAGTTGCGCAACAACACAGAGAATTTTTTGGCGGATGGTCTGTTGTTCATCCCTGAAGCGGTCGGCATCACTCGGCTATGCAGTGATGGTCAGGTGGCCGCCCAGCTCGGAGTGAAGATTCCGCAACGATTACGAACACACCCCATGTCGGCCAGCCCGGAAAAACCTTATTTAAAACCGGTTGAAATTAACGGCCAGATTCTCTTAGTGGTGAAAACCCCCATCGTTAAAAACCAAAACTGGCTCGGTACTGATATTCTCCTGTTTGCACCACCACTGACCGACCAGGTCTTCTCCGGCACTCTCGCGAGAACGCAAGGTGCAACGTTTTTATGGCAGCGTCGCCCTTCTGTGGAACTGTTGATGTCACCGGCCAATTTTGACCGGAACGAGCTTGAAAAAATCCGCACCTGTCCGCAGTTAACTCAATGGATTCAATCCATCACTTCGAGCAGCGGCCTGTTCGAAGACAACTCCGACGACACCTATCAGCCGCGTATCGTGACCTATGCACCAATGCCGGAGATGGGCTGGGTTCTGACCACTCTGGTTAATCAAAACAGTTTTTACCACACCCTGTGGGTCAAGCTGACGCCAGTGATCGCCATTGCCATTGGCCTGACACTTCTTGGCGGCCTCGGCATGTACGTGATGCTACGCCCCATGACCCGACAGGTAATGGTCCACTCCGATGAACTGGAGCAGATTAATCTCTCCCTGCATCAGGAAATTGAGGAACGCCAACAGGCTGAGCAAGACCTGATCGCCAATGAGCACGAGTGGTCGATCACATTTGAATCCATCACCGATGCCATCACCATTTTTGACCCACAAGGCCATATCCGCAAACAGAATCTGGCCGCACGCCGCATCACCAACAGCTACGGCTCCGCATTGAAAAACAGTCTGCAACGTAAAAACCTGGTGCCAGTTGCCGGCGAGCCTTCTCCGTTATTAGAACTGGCCCTCACGGAGAAGAGTGCCATCCATCACGTTTATCATGATGAAGTGACCAATTCCTTTTTCCGCATTACCATTACTCCGCTGATCCATGCAGGAGAAATGCTGGGTGCGGTGCAACTGGTGCACGACATCACGGAACAGACACGCAGCGAAAAACTAAAGAGCGAAACCGTTGCTGCCGTCAGTCATGAAATCCGTACTCCTCTCACGGCGATCATGGGGTTTGTCGAATTCATGCAGAACAATGAAACCACGGCAGCGGAACGTCACAGCTATTTTCTGACGATTCAAAAAGAGATGGAACGACTGCAGGAATTGATGAACGACTTTCTCGATCTGCAGCGCCTGCAATCGGCATTGGTGGCGTACCATTTCGCCCCTGTGAATTTGGAAGAGCTTCTTCAGGACACCGTCAACCTGTTCCGCATGGTTTCCGAACACCACCAGCTGGTTTTCAACAGTCCCGGCAATATTCCTCAAATCACCGGCGATGAAAAACGGCTCAAGCAGGTCGTTAAAAATATTCTGTCCAATGCCGTCAAATATTCCCCGGACGGTGGCACCGTCACCACATCGTTACGGGTCAGCCAGGACCATGTGTTTATCTGGATCAAGGATGAAGGGATCGGCATTCCGCCTCAGGATCAGGAGAAGATCTTCAACCGCTTCTATCGGGTAGACGACAGCGATCGACGTATCCCCGGCGGCCTCGGTTTGGGGCTGACTTTGGTAAACGAAATTGTTAACGCCCATCACGGACGAATCTGGGTGGAGAGTGCCCTGGGCAAGGGCAGTACCTTTTTTGTGGAGTTGCCGATAAACGGTCAGCAGACGGCGGTGGCGGAACAAAAGAATACGGTTGGAGACTGAGGCTCCAGCGTACAAATCAGCCAGAGCAATCAGATCGACCCTCCGAACAACTGAAAATCAAGGACCGTTTTTCAAGTCCTTGATTTTGTCAGTAAGACCGAAATCGCATTTTCGGCTTGCGCCGTTGAAAAGCCCCCCCCCCGGAAGGGACTTTTTCAACAGCCGGCTAATACGTCAGCATAGTAGAAATTGTCCATTGTAGGAGCGGCTTCAGCCGCGAATTCCCCTCATGATAAGAATCAATGACCAGAACAATTCGCGAATAAATTCGCTCCTACAGGGGGCACTCCGATGACAAAATTGACGGTGTTCAAGGACTCGTGCTCTGACAACACTAAATCTTCGGGTCTGGCTTTGCCTCGCACCATTCCCACTGCGTTGCAAAATCTTGAAGTAGAGTGGCCACTTCGCCGATCTCGCGCCTTGTGTGAATGGCACGATGCTGTGCCATTCACTCGAATTTCTAGCATTGACAGAACACTAGCAATGCTCCCGCGTCTTATGGAAGGTTATATCCGGCCATTGCTCAATGGTATGCTGCAACCGCCATTCGCTCGACGCCAGAAAAGATAGATTGCCTTCGGCATCTTTAGCCAGCTGACTGCGGTTCTGCTTTTCAAACTCTTCCATCTTTTTCTTGTCGTCGCAGGTCACCCAGCGTGCCGTCGCGTAATCCACATTTTCATACACAGCATCAACACTGTACTCGGCACGCAAACGTGACATGATGACATCAAACTGTAGCACCCCAACAGCACCAAGAATGTAATCACTGCCGAGCAGCGGTCGAAACAATTGTACCGCACCCTCTTCAGCCAACTGAATCAACCCCTTATCGAGCTGTTTGGTTTTAAGAGGATTCTTCAGTCGGACACGGCGGAAGTGTTCTGGGGCAAAACTGGGGATACCGACAAATTTCAGAGGTTCCTTGATTGTAAACGTATCACCGATTTTGATGGTGCCGTGGTTGTGCACACCGATAATATCACCGGCATAGGCTTCTTCGACATGACTGCGATCCTGGGCCATGAAAATCGTGGCATTGGCAATCGTCACATCTTTTCCGATACGATGATGTTTCAGTTTCATGCCGCGCTTGAACTGACCGGAACAGATGCGCATAAACGCGATGCGGTCACGGTGGGCTGGATCCATATTAGCCTGGATCTTAAACACAAAACCACTGAACTCTTCCTCATAGGGAGACACTTCACGTGTCGTCGTCTGACGTGGAATCGGGGTTGGCGCCAGCTCAACAAACGCATCCAACATCTCCTGCACACCAAAATTATTGATGGCACTACCGAAGAAGACCGGCGTCTGGTTACCCTTGAGGTAATCCTCCAGACTAAAGGGATTGGCCGCTCCTTCCAGAAGTTCTATGTCCTCACGCAACTCCTCCGCCTGACTACCGAGCAGTTCATCCAGTTGCGGATCATTGATATCATCAATAACAATCCCCTGGCTGATCCGCTCATTCTCCTGAGCCGAGAACAGGTGAAGCTGCTTTTTGTACAAGCTGTAAGTCCCCTTGAAACGCTTGCCCATGCCGATGGGCCAGCTCAATGGGGCGCATTCAATCTGTAAAGTCTCTTCGATATCACTGAGAATATCCAACGGTGCCAACCCCTCACGGTCAAGTTTGTTGACAAATGTCAGAATCGGCGTGTTGCGCATTCGGCACACTTCCATCAGTTTGCGCGTCTGCGTTTCAACCCCTTTGGCACTGTCGATCACCATCAAAGCACTGTCCACCGCCGTTAAAACACGGTAGGTATCTTCGGAGAAATCCTGGTGGCCGGGGGTATCGAGCAAATTGACTTCGTAGTCGCGATAATTGAATTTCATTACCGAGGAAGTAACGGAGATGCCACGCTCCTGCTCCATGGCCATCCAGTCACTGGTAGCATGACGCGACGCCTTACGTGCTTTGACGGCACCAGCCATCTGAATCGCCCCGCCGTACAGCAGCAATTTTTCCGTCAACGTGGTCTTACCGGCATCAGGATGGCTGATAATGCCGAAGGTTCGCCGTTTATCCACTTCTTTCTGGTAATGTTTTTGCATAATTAAACCTTTAAATTAAACCTTAAAATCGCCCGGATATTGTTTACAAGAGCTGAACGAATCAGTATTCTGAAATTGTCGTGTGAAATTCCGTGGCAAAATACCCCAACCGCTGTAGAGGGTCAACTTTTTCGCACCTTATCATTGTTATGCAGGCTTTACCGAATTAAATCCAGGCACCTGCCTGGCTCATTAACACCTTATCTAAATGTTAGTCTGGAGGGTTTCCATGCTCAAATCGATGCGTATCGGCCGCAAGCTGTTGTTGTCGTTCATCTGTCTGCTTGTTCTGACCATGATCGTCGGTCGGGTCGGCAAATCGGGAATGGACACCATCAGCGTCAATATGGATCATGTGCAATCCGTTAACAACATCCTGACGCAGTTCAATACCGCACGAATCCACGAACAACGTTTCGCCTTAACCTCAGACAAACAAGACGCGGACGCGTTACGCAGCGCTCTGGCCAAATTAAAAAACCAGGGTGTCGGCCTCAGTAGCGCGCTGAAAGACAAAGAAGCAAAAAGCAAAGTCCGCCAAGCCCTGACCGATGCTGAAAGTTATTTTACCGCATTTAATAATTACGCCCGCATCAGCGGTCTGCGCGAGCAGAGCATGGAACAGATGAAGGACAGCTCCAATGACGCCTTTAAAGAGATCAAAGGACTTCAATCAGCCCTTAATGACATCCTTGAAAACACCATTGCCTCGCGCAATCAATACAAGGACGAATATGACTATCAGGACGACTTAGCCAATGTCATGGAGCAATTGGGCTACACCCAGACCATCAGTCTTCTGTTTCTCAATGCACGAAAATTTGAGAAAGAGCACATCATTTCCCGTGACGAAACATTCCTTGAGCGGGCCCGAAAAAGTATAAAAAATATGCTGACCCTCGCTCAGCGCCTTGAAGACAGTTTTGACGATGAAGACAACATCGCAATGACTCAGGAGGCGCGAGCACAGATTCTCAAATACCAGCAAAACTTTGAGAATCATGCCGACCAGATGACTGAACAGCAACAACTCAACAAAGAGATGCACCACTCCGCCATGAATGCCCAGGAAGCATGTCTTGCAGCACTGAGCGCCATCAAGAAGGGCAGTGAGGACAGCCTCTCTCAAGCCAATATCATTCTGATTTCCATCAGCGCTCTGGCCATCATTATAGGCCTGATTCTGGCAATCCGCATTTCACGCGGCATCTCCATTCCGTTGACGCGTACGGTTGAAATGCTCGACGCTCTGGAAAATGGCCACATCGACACCCGTCTCAACCTTGATCGCGGTGACGAGATCGGCCAACTGGCAAAAACCATGGATCGCTTTGCCGAAAGCCTCAATACGGAAGTGGTTGACCCTCTTAACCGGCTGGCCTCCGGTAATCTTGATTTCGATGTTCACCCCCATGACGAGCGGGATCTGCTGCGTACCGCGTTGAAGAAACTCGGCGACGATATGAACAACATCATGCTCGAAGTGCAGATGGCCGGCGAACAGATTAATTCCGGCTCCAGCCAGGTCTCCGACTCCAGTCAGGACCTGTCGCAGGGTGCCACCGAGCAGGCCAGCTCTCTCGAAGAGATCAGCAGCTCTTTACAGGAGTTGTCGAGCCAGACTACTCAGAACGCCGACTCAGCCAACGATGCCAGCAAACTGACTGAACAGGTACAGACAAACGCCGAACAGGGCCGCGACCAGATGGGCTCAATGAACAAGGCTATGGCTGATATCAACGAGGCCAGCCAGAACATTTCCAAAATTATCAAGGTAATCGACGAGATCGCATTCCAGACTAATCTTCTCGCCCTCAATGCTGCGGTAGAAGCGGCACGCGCCGGTCAGCACGGTAAAGGCTTTGCCGTTGTTGCCGAGGAAGTGCGCAACCTGGCAGCCCGCAGCGCCAAGGCAGCTCAGGAGACAACAGAACTGATTGAAGGTTCTGTCGCCAAGGCTGCAGTGGGTGCCGATATTGCTAAGAAAACCGCGGAGTCTTTGGAAAAGATCGTCACTGGCGTCACCGAGGCTACGACTCTTGCCTCCCAGATCGCCCGAGCCAGCACCGAGCAGGCTCAGGGGATCTCACAGATCTCCATCGGTGTCTCGCAGATCGATGATGTGACCCAGCAGAACACAGCCTGTGCCGAAGAAACCGCGGCCGCCGCTGAAGAGCTACGCAGTCAGGCCGACACGCTGCAGCATCTGCTAAGCCGTTTTGCTCTGCGTCAGGGCAGCGCAACCTCGTTTGCCTTTGATGACGAGGTCTTCTCCATGCCGACTCAACCTCCTGCGGCCAAAGTCCAGCCCGCGTTGGAGCAACCGGCACGGGCGGCGCAACCACCACAGCAACAACCCGCTGCACTTGCGGCCACGGCCATTGATGACGGCGATGAAGTCTGGGGAGGAACCAGCAGCACGAGTGCCCCGGTAAAGATTGCACTCGATGATGACGAGTTCGGTAAATACTGATTGACGCATCATATTTCAGACATGGAAAGGCCCTGCTTTGGTAGGGCCTTTTTTCTTGTTCAGAGGAGAAATCACGACGAAACTCGTCGCGCTCAGCGCTGCAGTGCGGGACAGCAAAGGGACAAAATAACAGACAACCGTAGAGCGGGCACCGTCCCGCCCGTTTGATCAGTGGCACACCAGAAATAGATAGAGGCAGAAAATTGCTATCAACGTTTTACGCCATAGATGATGCGTTGCACGATTTGCCGAGCTAAAGGGCGGCGAGCCGAATCTGTGAAGCACAACGGAAACAGACTCAGTGTCGGTGAATTCAGGTTCAGGAGGTGTTCAAGCTGGTTTTTGCATCCTTTTGAGCGGCCATGTCGGCTGCCGGGACGAAACCCGGCGACCTTGACTGTGATCTTGAGCTTCAGTGGTTCATCATTCAGATCGAATTGCGTTCGGTGCAGCTGAACGGGAGGGCTGGGCTGCAAAATGACAACTCTGCCGCAAGGGTGGGCACCGTCCCACCCGTTTGAGCGGGGCCACGGAAGAAATAGAGTGAGACGTCAAACGGTTATCAACGTTTTACGCCAATAGCCATGAGTTGCACGATTCGCCGACCTAAAGGGCGGCGAGCCGAATCTGTGAAGCATGACGGAAACAGACACAGTGTCGGTTAATCCAGGTTCAGGAGGTGTTCAGCCGGTTTTTGCATACTTTTGAGCGGCCAGTCAAAAGTATGTCGGCTGCCGGGACGAAACCCGGCGACCTTGACTTTGACCTTGCTCTTCAGTGGTTCGTAATCCGAAACGAATCGCACCGGCGAACTTCATCCGTTCACAATGATGGTACCCACGTGACGCGGGCTGCCGCGCCCGCACTTCGGGGCACTTTTGCGTCGACAAAAGTACCGCAAAATCGAATCCCAAGGGGTTGTCATCAATCAGCCTTCACGGAGTTGTTGCGGATCTTTTTCACGTCAGCCGCGTTATCGGTCGTCGCCATAGAACGACTATAGCTCCTCCCTCTGCCTTGCTGACGCAAAAAATCTCACGCAACACCTCTCGTTCATCTGATCAATAACAACCCCATTGCGCCCTTACGGGTTCCCTCTCTGCGTTCACTAACACCGCGATATCGGCAGCATCAGTCCTCAAACAGGTTGCCGACGACCATCGCGATGACCGTTCTCTTCGTTCGGCGCTGCTGAACGGGAGGGCTTGGCTGCTAAATGACACTCTGCCGCAAGGGTGGGCACCGTCCCACCCGTTTGAGCGGGGCCACGGGAAAAATAAAGTGCAGCTTCAATTGGTTATCAACGTTTTACGCCAAAGATGATGAGACGCACGATTCGCCGACCTAAAGGGCGGCGAGCCGAATCTGTGAAGCATCACGGAAACAGACTCAGTGTCGGTTGATCTGAGGGCCAGGAGGTGTTCAGCCGGTTTTTGCATCCTTTTGAGCGGCCAGTCAAAAGAATGTCGGCTGCCGGGACGAGACCCGGCGACCTTGACTTTGATCTTGACCTTCAACGGTCTTATATAACAACACTCTTTACGTTCTACACTGCTGAACGGGAAGTTATATAAGGCATTAAAGAGCCGCCAGCACTTCAGCGGCTGTTTTATTGGCATTAGTCACACAATCGTTGAGGCCGATCCCTTCAAAGGCATTGCCGGTCAGGTAGAACCCTTGGCACGAACTCAGCTCCTGACGAATCTGCGCGACCAACGCGGCATGGCCCGACACATACTGAGGAATCGCCTGCTGATGACGGAAAATCCGCACCATCTCCGGGGTCGCTTTGATGCCCATGATCCGTTCGAGATCCGCCTGCACCAGCGCCAGCACCTGATCATCGCTCAAGTCAATGGCTTGCGGCCGGGTCGCGCCCCCCATCATGGAACGCAGCAAAACTTTATCCTTCGGCGCTCGATGCGGAAAGATGCTCGAATCCCACAAAGTGCCGAGAACGGAGCAGCCCTCTTTTTTCGGAATCAGATAACCAAAGCCGTTCAGGTCACACTGCAGATCCGCGCGATTAAAACCAAGGCAGGCCACATTCATCGGCGCATAAGGAATTTGATTCAGCAGCTTGGCCGCTTCGCCATTCATCTTTTTCAGCATTCCAGACAACGCATGGGCGGGTGCCGCGCTGATTACCACATCAGCATCGAGCTGGCTGCCATCACTGAGACCGAGAATGTAATTATCAAAATATTCCATGCTCTCAACCGCCACCCCAAACCGCAACGTGGCGCTCAGAGACTCCTGCAGAGCGTCAGTCAATTCCTGAATACCGCCGTTAAATGAGGTGAGCACACCGCCGGGCCCGGCGGCCGTTGCCACCTGTTTACCGGCTTTGCGCTCGGCTTTTTTCTTGCGCGCCAGCTTGATCATCGCCTTAAGCAGACCACCGTATTCCTGCTCCAACTGGGCAATACGCGGGAAACAGCTCTTCAGGCTCATGGTCTCCGGATCACCGGCAAAGATGCCACCGGCCATGGGGGCAATCAGCTTGTCCAAAGCTTCAGCACCAAGACGGCGACGACCAAATTCGGCCAGCGTCTCATCACGCTCATCCTTCTTGGCTGGCACAAACATCTCACCGGCCAGACGAAATTTACCCGGCCAGCTGATCAGCTTGGAGCCAAGAAACATCGGACCGTTTTCCGGCAGACGATGGAGCATATTGTCGCTGAAAATAAATCGTTTGCGGGCATTGTCGTTGGAGCGCAACAGAGTATCGTCAATGACCAGCGCCTTACACAAATCGAGGGTGGCCGGTTTGTTATCAAGAAAGCCATTCGGACCCCATTCACACAGGTAGCCCTTTTCGTGGCGGCTCCAGATTTTTCCGCCACTGCGCTGCTGCTTTTCGATCACGGTAATCTGCACATCGATATTTTGTGCTTGCGCCCCTTTTTCCAGGGCATAGGCTGTCGCCAGTCCGGAAACACCGGCTCCAATAATTGCCACTCGTGTCATGGATAAACGCTCCTTGTCATGCGCCAGATAAGATCATGTCTGCGGATTAGGGTGAGTTCTCTGTGAGAAGAATGAGACATAGAAAACGCCCCCTCTTTTCTACCGAAAGATCATAGCATTATTCCTGCTAAAAAGTCTAAAAACTCGCATATCTTTCACCGATTAACGGCTGCTTTTTCATCAGAAAATCAGCATAATTGGTGCGCCCCTTGACGATCCTAAAAGGCAGCCTTATATTACATGCGCTGGCAATTGATCCGGAAGACAGGAGTTTTTCATGGCAAAAGACTATTACGCAACTCTCGGCGTGACCAAACAGGCTTCGGAGCAAGAGATCAAAAAAGCCTATCGCAAGCTCGCCGTTAAATATCATCCCGATAAAAACCCCGGCGACAAGCAGGCCGAGGAAAAGTTCAAAGAGATCAGTGAGGCCTATGCGGTGCTCAGTGATCCGGAAAAAAAGACCCAGTACGACCAGTTTGGTGACACGGGCTTTCATCAGCGTTATTCACAGGAAGATATCTTTCGCGGTGCTGATTTCGGCGATATTTTCCGCGAATTCGGCATGGGCGGTGACGACATCTTCAGCCAGCTGTTTGGTGGCATGGGTGGTGGCCGTGGACGGCGCTCGGCGTTTCATCAGGGGCGTCCCCAACAGGTCAAGGGCCAGGATTATGTAATGCGCGTTAACCTGCCGTTTCGTCAGGCGGTAACCGGTGGCGAACGGATGATCAATTACAGCCACGACGGCCACAATGAGCAGATTCAAGTGCGGATTCCGCCCGGCATTGAAACCGGCCAGAAGCTGCGAGTCGGCGGCAAAGGTGGTCCCAGCCCCACCGGCGGCAAATCAGGCGATCTGCTGTTGGAGATTACCGTCGACAAGGACGCCCATTTTACCCGCGATGGCAACAACCTGCAGGTTCAGGTTTCGGTGCCGTTCAGCGGTGCCTGCCTCGGCACCAGTGCAGCGGTGCCAACCCTTGATGGTGAAAAGCGGATCAAGGTGCCGGCGGGCACCGCCAATGGCAGCCGTATCCGTTTGCGCGGTCATGGAGTGCCGGCTCATGGCAAACACCCGGCCGGGGATCTTTACGCTCAGGTGATGGTGAAGGTGCCCAAGCAGTTGACTGATGAGCAGAAGGCTCTGTTGGAGGAGTTGCAGAAGCAGGGACTCTAGCTGACAGCTCAGATCGAAATGAAAAAGGCTCCGCACTGCGGGGCCTTTTTCATTTCTTCCCTATCGTGATACGCAACAGTCAGCTTCCCCAAAAAACATCCGTTTATGCGACTTAGTACGCACGTGACGTTCATTGCGTTCGGTGCTGCTAAACGGAAGAAGGGCTTAGCTGCTAAATAATTCACGGCTGGAGGGTGGGCTCCGCCCCACCCGTTAGATCGGTGCCACACCAGAAATAAAGAAAGACGAAAGCTCGTTATCACCGTTTTACGCCAATGGTCATGAGCTGCACGATTCGTCGACCTAAAGGGCGACGAGCCGAATCTGTGAAGCATAACGGAAACAGACACAGTAGCGGTGGATTCAGGTTCAGGAGGTGTTCAGCTGGTTTTTGCATCCTTTTGAGCGGCCAGTCAAAAGGATGTCGGCTGCCGGGACGAGACCCGGCGGTCTTGACTTTGACCTTGCTCTTCAGTGGTTCTTTATACGGAACAGATCGCTCTGGCAAACATCATCCGTTCACCATACTTGATACGCACGTGACGTGGGCTTCCGCGCCCACACCTCGGACCACATTTTGCGTCGACAAAAGTGGCGCAAAATCGACTCCCGTCATTGCACCCTCCGGGTTCCCTCTCTCCATTCTCTTACATCGCAATGTCGGCAAAACTCGCTACCGCTCAAACAGGTTGCCGACAACCATCGCGCTGACGTTCATTGCGTTCGGTGCTGCTGAACGGGAGGGCTTGGCTGCTGTATAACACACGGCTGCAGGGCGGGCACCGTCCCGCCCGTTTGATCGGTGCCACGCAAGAAATAGAAAGAGGCGCAAAATCGTTATCACGGTTTTACGCCAAAGCTGACGAAGAGCAGGATTCGCCGACCTAAAGGGCGGCGAGCCGAATCTGTGACGCACAACGGAAACAGACTCAGTGTCGGTTAATCTGAGGGTCAGGAGGTGTTCGGCTGGTTTTTGCATACTTTTGAGCGGCCTGTCAAAAGTGTGTCGGCTGCCGGGACGAAACCCGGCGACCTTGACCTTGACCTTGACCTTGACCTTGACCTTGACCTTGACCTTGACCTTGACCTTGACTTAGATCTTACCGCTCACAACTCCGAACAAAACGAAATTATCCTTCATCCTTCGGCTTAAACCGATTTTTATCCTGCGCCTTGAGATACGCTTCATCCGGGCTGATCAGTTCATCTTTGAGATAACTGGCCAGCACATCATCCATCATCTGCATGCCCAAGCTCTTACCACCCTGGATGATGTTACGGATATTGCCAATGTTATTTTCACGAATACTCGCCGCCAGCCCCGTCGTACCGATGAGAATCTCATTGGCGGCAATCCGCCCGCCCCCCTCTTTTTTCAGCAACAACTGAGCGCAGATGCCGCGCAGCGAATCGGCCAGCATGGTGCGCGCCATGCCCTGCTGATCCGAGGGGAACACATCAATAATCCGGTCGATGGTTTTCACCGCTGAATTGGTGTGCAGGGTGCCGAACACCAGCGTGCCCATCGACGCGGCGGACAGCGCCAGAGAAATGGTTTCGTAGTCGCGCATTTCGCCGACCAGGATGACATCACAATCCTGGCGTGAAGCGGTATGCAGGCCATCGCCAAACGAATGCACGTCACTGCCCACCTCACGCTGACAGAACACGCTACGCTTGTTGGGGTGAACAAACTCGATGGGTTCCTCAATGGTCAGAATATAACGCGAATAATTGTCGTTGATGTAATCGATGATCGCAGCCAGTGTGGTGGACTTACCACTGCCGGTCGGCCCGGTCACCAGCACCAGCCCGGAGCGCAACGCGGCAAACGATTTCAACACCTCGGGCAGGTGCAGCTCCTCCATGGTGAGAATCTTGGTGGGAATAACGCGAAACACCGCGCCCATACCATGCAACTGGCCGTAGTAGTTGGCGCGGAAACGCGCTTTTTCATCTTTTTCGTAGGCAAAGTCGAGATCTTTATTGGCCAGAAACTCGGTCCAGCGCTCCGGTACACAGATCTCCTTGAGGTAGCCAATCATCTGCTCCTCATTGATGGGCGCTTCGCCATCAATGGCCACCATGCGGCCATGCTCACGGATCTTCGGCGGTTGGCCCTGCAGCAGGTGCAGGTCAGACGCTCCTCGGTCCAGCATAATATCAAACAAGCGGTCAATCTGAGCCACAACATCCCTCCTTTGCGACAGCAACACAAACAGCCATTATCATTCCCCGGCCACCTGTTCAGGCTGATACTGCTTAAACGGCGATTTGTTGGCGGCGGCAAACCACGCCTCGGTGCCATCGATCTGCTCCTCCTGCACCAGCGTCTGCAGCGAATCCTCCAGCTGACACATGCCTTTGTCGCGATTGATCTGCATCATGGTCGGCAACTGGAACATGCGATCTTCGCGAATCAGGTTGCCGATGGCGGTGTTGTTATACATAATCTCCAGCGCCAGCACGCGCCCCTCACCCTCTTTACGCGGCATCAATCGTTGACAGACAATACCGCGAATCGACTCGCTGATCATCGAACGCACCTGACCCTGCTGATCCGCCGGGAAGAAATCGAGAATCCGGCTGATGGTCTGTGCCGCACCGGTCGTATGCAGCGAAGCAAACACCAGATGGCCGGTCTCTGCCGCCGAGATGGCCAGCGTGGCCGTCTCGCGATCACGCAGCTCACCGATCATGATCACGTCCGGGTCTTCACGCAGTGCCGCGCGCAACGCAGCGGAGAAACTCATGGTGTGATCCCCTACCTGCCGCTGGCTGATATGCGACATCTCAGCGCTATGCACATATTCAATCGGATCTTCCATGGTGATGATATGGTCTTCACGGTGCTGGTTGATCAACTGGATCATCGCCGCCAAGGTGGTGGTTTTGCCACTGCCCGCCGGACCAGCCACCAGCACCAGGCCCTGATGGTATTCGGTTAACTGCTTGAGATGCATGGGAAGTTGCAACTGTTCAAAGGTGGGGATGGTCTGCTCGATAATGCGGAATGCACCATCCCAGCCCCGGCTCTGTTTGGCAAAGCAGCTACGATAGCGCCCCAGGCCGGAAAATTCGCAACAGGTATCCAAGGCCAGCTGTTCATGAACCTGCGCCGTCTGATCCCCATCCAGCGCACTGAGTAACAGAGTTTCCGTTTCCTGGGCGGTAAACGGCTCCCGTTCCAGCACCATCAACCGACCATCCTTGCGGATCAACGGCGGTGAACCGGCATTGATGTGTAGATCGGATGCGCCCTGACGACGGGCATAAGAGAGAAAGTCTTCCAGCGTAGTCAGCGAAGCGACATCATTCGAAGCGCTAACGGTTGGCGCAGCAGGAGCTGGTGACGGTTCTTGAACGGATGGTGCTGGCTGCGATGGCGCAGCCGCTACCGGAGGTGTTTCTTCAGGGACAAATGCTGGTAACGCCCCTTGATCAACAGCAGGAGGCGGTGGCGCTGTGACCGGAGTGGGTTGGGGTGCTGGGGCGGCCTGGGTGGCCTCAAACTTATCGCGAATCATCGTCACCTGCTGGGGCTTGAGCACCTTGGCCCGCACCAGCAGATCGGCCAATTCCAATTCCGGGTGGCTTTCCAGATAAGCCCTGGCCTTTTGCAACAGTTCGGCGTTAGCCAGTTTATTGTGCACCACCACTTTTTCAACGTATTGATCAAACGGCGTCATGCGACTCTCCTGTTATCACATCAAAACCTGTTTCAAAAAAACTTGGACGGCTCTTGAAAAAACGGGTCAGTCTACGTCAAGGTCAAGTTCCTGCTGATCATCATCCGCGTCGTGGCGTCGCTGAAGCAGCCAGGT